>CALKAH010000001.1 GCA_937983315.1 uncultured Acholeplasmataceae bacterium
ACCGAGATCTACACTCTTTCCCTACACGACGCTCTTCCGATCTCATTTTATAACTCATTCCGTTATGCAACCTTACCGATTGGTATTGCTGACTTTGGAACATACCTGCTCATTAAAAATGCTGCACCAGAACTCGCTGGACTTTGGGACATTGCCCCATATCCATCGATCGAAGTGAATGGTGAATCCAATCGTCATTATATCGCAAACGGTACAGCGGGATTAATCCTATCATCAACTGAACAACCCGATGAGTCATGGGCTTTCCTCAAGTGGTGGATGTCTGTTGAAACTCAAAGCCAGTTTGCATTTAACTTACAATCAACTTATGGACCAACCTATGCATGGTTATCCGGTAACATCGATGCATTTAGAAACTCACCGTTCCCCGAAAAGGATAAACTTGTCATTCTCGAACAAATTGAATGGCTCGTCGACGTTCCCCGTACACCTGGTCAATATATGCTTGAACGCTCACTTTCTGATATTTGGAATACAGCGGTCTACGATGGAACACCCACAGGTATTGCGGTTGACCGTTACACGATTATTATCGATCGTGAAATTAGACGAAAGATGATTGAATTTGGATTCCTTGATCAACAAGGAAATCCCATCGTTCCTTACAATATAAGAGATATCGATTGGGTAAGAGAACAGATTCAGGAGGCACAACATGGATAATACGTTATCAGTGAGTCAACTGAAGAAAAGATACAGAAGTAAAGCGCAATTTAAAGATGCTTTAGGCATTGCGCTCATGCTTTTACCCTATGCCTTATTATTCTCGATCTTTATTGCATTACCGGTTGCGATCGCATTTTATCTATCGCTGACCTCATTTAATGTCATTCAGTTCCCTGAATATCGCGGACTATTCAACTTTATTAATGTCTTTACCCAGGACCCCGTGTTCTTGAAATATGTCTTGCCCAACACGCTGAAATTTGCGCTCATCGTCGGACCAGGTGGTTATCTCCTCTCCTTCCTGCTCGCATGGATGCTCGCGCAAATTCAGCGTGTACCAAGAACCATTTTAGCACTTGCCATTTACACCCCATCCATGGTGGGTGGTGTGTTTATGTCTGTCGTATGGCGAACGATTTTTTCCGGTGATGAATCAGGGTATATCAATAGCTTTTTACTGAACAATGGATGGATTGATCGTCCAATCCAGTTCTTGGTATCACCTGATTATTTGATGAATATTGTCATCGTCGTTGCTTTATGGAGTAGCATGGGTGTTGGATTCTTAGCGATGTTAGCGGGGATCTTAAACGGAAATGATGAACTTTATGAAGCAGCCTATATTGAAGGCATTCGAAATAAATTCCAAGAAGTGATGTATGTCACGATTCCCATGATGAAACCTCAAATGCTTTTCGGTGCCGTCATGGCCATTGTTGCAACGTTCACCAATGGTTATATCGGTGTTGCATTATCTGGGTCAAACCCGACCCCGCAAAATGCAGCACAGCTGATCACGAATCACATCGATGATTACGGGTTTATTCGCTACGAAATGGGGTATGCAGCAGCACTCTCAGTGGTGCTTCTCATCATCATCTGGCTCTTCTCTAAAGTCGCGTATAAGCTCTTCATGGATAAGGATTAGGGGGTGCGACGATGAGTTTTCAAGGAACTAAAATCAACCCTACCAATTTCTCTAAATCGCAAATTGGTTTCTATGCCTTCTTAATCCCACTCGGTTTATTCATGCTCTTACCTGTGGTTTATATCGTAAACCAAGCATTTAAACCCTTGGATGAATTATTCTTATTCCCACCACGGTTCTTTGTTCAAAAGCCAACGTTGGATAACTTTATCACACTCTTTCGAACAGCAACCTCGACAGGGGTTCCTTTATCACGTTATTTCTTCAACACCTTAATCATCACTTTCGTGATGGTCGTATTAACGGTTTGGTTGTCCGTGACAACAGGATATGTTTTGTCAAAGAAAAACTTTAGAGCAAAATCTGCACTTTTTGGAATTAACCAAATCGCACTCATGTTCGTCAGAACAGCCGTTGTTATTCCAACTTATTTTATTATCGTTAACATCGGATTAAACAATAATCCATTGGTCCATATCTTGCCATACCTTGCTGTTCCAGTCTCGGTTTTCTTGATGAAACAATTCATCGATCAGATCCCAGATCCGATCATCGAAGCGGCACGTGTTGATGGTGCAACTGATATGCAAATTGTCTTTAAGATCATTATTCCTTTAACTGTGAATGCGATTGCAACCGTTGCAATCTTAACGTTCCAAGCAACTTGGGGTGCCGTTGAAGCATCATCATTAT
>CALKAH010000002.1 GCA_937983315.1 uncultured Acholeplasmataceae bacterium
GACCACCGAGATCTACACTCTTTCCCTACACGACGCTCTTCCGATCTGGTCTTTAGGTGATTTTAGAAGACATCATGTCACAGACACAATGAAGCGTGTGAACGAAGCGATTAAAAAGATTAGACCCACCGTTCAATTTGGTGTTTCACCTTTTGGTATTTGGAAAACAAAAGATCAAGATCCACAAGGTGCTAACGTTGATCCACGGTGCAGTTCATCGTATTACGGGCAATATGCGGACAGCTTATCCTGGATGAAAGAAGGCATCATGGATTATATTGTTCCTCAAATCTATTGGGATTTTGGTCATGCACTCGCTCCGTTTGCAGATCTTTTAGATTGGTGGGTTGATGTTGCTAAAAAGAGCCATGTTAAACTCTATATTGGCCACGGAGCTTACAGGCTGGGTACGGATGGTCGTTACTTAGATCCTATGGAGATTGTGCATCAAGTTAACTATGCCAATCAGCATGATATCGTGAAAGGCCATGTCTTTTTCACGTATAAAACATTTATCGACACCGAGAAAGCAAATCAAGGTATGAACTATCTTAAAAAGCTTTTCAAGGGGGAGGTTATTCATGAAGAGGTATAAATTACTGATTTTTATCATGATGGTTTTGGCTCTGTTCGTTAGTTTTTCTATACCTAAGACAGAAGCAAGTTCACCACTGATTAATCTTGTTCGTGGTGGATCAACCATTTTTCACTACAACACAACAACACCTGTAACGATTCCTCAAAGTTATGAAGAATCGGATACAGAGTTTCGTGCTGTCTGGGTAGCCACTGTATTCAATTTAAACTTACCCAAACACACCAGTGAAGCACAATTTAAAGCTGATTTTGAAAGCTTAGTTGCAAAAATCAAAGCCAAAAATATGAATGCCATTCTTTTCCAAGTCAGACCAACGAATGATGCATTCTATGATTCAGATTATGCACCATGGAGTAAATATGTCACCGGTGTTGAAGGGGTATCTCCAGGTTGGGATCTCATGCAATACATGGTGGATTATGCACACGCTCAAGGATTAGAATTTCATGCGTGGATGAATCCTTATCGTGTTCAAAATACAGCTCTTAACAAAGCAGATATGTTAGAAACCCTGCATAACGATAATTTTGCGAAACAAAATCCTGATCTCGTGATTGCAGGTAACTATTCCAATAATGTCTATCCGTATATTTTAAATCCAGGTGAACCAGCGGTCAAAACCTACATTCGTAACGTTGTCAAAGAGATATTAGAGCTTTATGATGTCGATGGTGTTCACTTTGATGATTATTTTTATCCATATTCAGGTTTAACATCCGATACAGCAACCTATAACACATACAAACTTCCAGACCAAACACTCGCAGATTGGCGTCGAGAAAACGTCAATGATGTCATTCGTGGTGTGATGGAAGATGTGGTTGCACATAATGAGTTGAACAATAAGGATGTTCGCTTTGGTGTATCCCCCTTTGGTATTTGGCAATCGCAAGGTGAAGGTTCCAATACCTCAACAGTAACATCTGAAAGCTATCATGACCAATTTGCAGATAGCAAACGATGGGTTGATGAAGGATGGGTTCATTATATCTGTCCACAAGTCTACTGGAGTTTCCAACATGCAACTGCACCTTATGCAGATGTTGTTGATTGGTGGGCAAGTGTCGTGAGAGGAACAGATGTTGATCTTGTCATCGGTCACGGTATTCATAACATGAATAACTGGTTATCTGATGAAATCCAAACACAACTACGCTACAATCAAAAACATCCAGAGATTAAAGGATCAGCATTTTATAGTGCAAACTATTTAACCTATTCGCAGTTAAATACCTTAACAACAACCCATTGGACATCAGTTCCCTTAAATACATGGCCAGAAAGTGATGTGATCTCACCTGTTGTTGTCTTAACAGGAACTCAAGATGGATCAGTGTATACGAGCAATGTCACAGCAACCATCACATCCGATCATACGATCTATTATCGCATCAACGGTGGTGAATGGTTACTCTATAGTGCACCGATCATCTTCAATACCGAAGGTGTTCACAATCTTCATGTTAAAGCAGTCACTACAACGTTAGATGAATCTTTGATTAGCGGTTATACCATTGAAATTGATAAAGCGAATAATGATGTTCCCGTCATTTACGTGAATGGAACAATGAGTGGAACAAGTTATCTTTCAGGAGCAACCATCTCTATTACATCTGGTGGATCAGACATATGGGTTGCGATTAACCATGGAAATGTCGGAGAGTGGAATCTATATACCGGTCCTATTACACTGGATGGAACAGGTAATTATTACGTTCGTACCAAGACAGTGAATAGTGAGGGTGTTGAATCGGTTGAAGTCAATCAACTCATTCATGTCGTTTTACCATGTTATCCCGTTCCTGAAATTGACATTCTAGGAACAGGAAACTATCCGTATTACCGTGAAGTCAGTGTTTCTATCAACGGACAAACAGATGTATCTTATCGCATCAATGGCGGAACCTGGACAAATTATACAGATACCCTCAATTTTACAACTGAAGGCACTTATGTGATTGATTACAGAAATAATGATGGATGTTTGGTCGTCACCACAGAGACGATTCATGTGGATCTAACAGCACCTGATGAACCAGGTATCATCATCGATGGTACCTATGATGGTAGATATTATGTCGATCCAGTCACGATTTCATTAACGAATACGGATGAAGACGATCAAACATGGTATCGTCTTCATAATGGGAAAGCATGGACTGCATGGGCAGTTTATACAACACCCTTAGAATTAACCATCAATGCAACATACACCTTAGAATACTATGCAGAAGATTTAGCGGGTAATACATCAGATACCTTTGAAGCGCGTATTAGATTGAACTTACCTCCCAATGAAGACAATCAATATGTGGAACGAAATGGTGAATATGTCACTTACTACAACACATCCATTCCCATTGAACTTCCAAGACCTTATGTTGAAAAAGATGCGGAAGTTCGTGCTGTTTGGGTAGCAACCGTCGGCAATATCGATATTCCTCAGCATACATCAGAAGCTCAATACAAAAACGAAATTGATAAGATTCTTAATCGCGTCGAAGAACTTCATTTTAACACGATCTTCTTCCAAGTTAGACCGATGAATGACGCGTTCTATCCTTCTGATTATGCACCATTTTCACGCTATTTAACAGGTATTGAAGGACAAGATCCAGGTTGGGATATCTTCGCATATCTCATCCAAGAAGCCCATAAGCGCGGTATCGAAATTCATGCATGGCTTAACCCTTATCGGGTATCAAATGCATCAGGAAGTAAAGAAGTTCAGCTCGCAGCACTTCATCCCGATAATTTTGCACGTCAACATCCTGATTTAGTCCTTCAGGATTTACAAGGACGACTCATCTTAAATCCAGGTGAAAATCAAGTTCGTGCATACATCAAAAATATTATTCAAGAATTAATGGCGAATTACGATGTCGATGGTATTCATTTTGATGATTATTTCTATTCCTATAATGGTATGGATAACATGCAAGATGAAGATACCTATGAAGCAACCAAAGAAGAAGGACAAACATTAGCTGATTGGCGTAGAGAAAATGTCAACATCTTAGTGCGTGATATCTTTGAAATCGTTGAAAACTATAATACAGCACAACAAACTTTTGTTAAATTTGGTATTTCTCCCTTTGGGATATGGAAATCTCAAGGCATTGATGGCTCAAATACCTCAACTTCGACCATGCAAAGCTATTCTGCACAATATGCAGATACCAAAAAATGGGTCGAAGAAGGATGGCTGCATTACATCATGCCCCAGTTATACTGGCAGTTTGACCACAGTTTAGCCCCTTACGCTGATCTTGTGGACTGGTGGGCAGAACTCTGTGCAGCAAGCGATGTCGATTTGATTATAGGACATGGATTTTATCGATATGCAGAAACCAATGCGTGGACGAACGAAAGTGAATTTTTAGAACAACTACGTTATAACCAAAAATATGACATCATTAAAGGCAGTTCACTGTTCAGTTATAAGACATTAAACAGTACCAATGTGCTTGTTACAGGAGCATTAACGAGACTTGAAACAACCTATTGGACAACCTATGTTTCATTCCCGTGGCCAAGCGATGTTGAACCAGAAGAACCTATTGTATGTGAGCCCGATCAAACCTTGATTGATGGACAGTGTGTGGATAACCCACCCATTTGTGAACCTGATCAGACTTTGATCGATGGTGAATGTGTGGATAACCAAGTCGAGTGTCCTACAGGAGAAGAATGGGATGGCGATTCATGTGAGCCCATCGATGAACCTGTTGAACCCGAACAACCCGTGAATCAAACCGTCATGACGGTTGTCATTGTCGGTGGATCAATTTCTGGACTAGCCGTAGTGATTTTCTTGGTTCGAAAGTTTATACTAAAGATATGAAAGCAATTGATGACATTTTATTAAAGGCGATTGAAGAGGGCTCCCTACCAGGGGCCTCCTACGCCATCGTGAATGAAAGCGGTTTTATTGATAGCAATACCTTGGGATTTTTTAGATTATATCCCGAAAAAGAGAAAAATCGAAAAGATGTCATTTATGATGTCGCATCCCTTACCAAAGTGATCTCAACAACCACGATGATCATGAAACTGATTGAAGAAAACAAGTTGAGCCTGCAAACTAGAGTGATGGATGTTCTCGAGCGATTCAAACATGAAGAGATTACAGTCTACCACCTACTGACACATACATCAGGATTACCTGCAGATATCAGACGTGCTCATACATTAAAATCCCGCGATGAAGTTTTAGATAAAGCCTATGAAGCACAGCTGATCAATGCTGTAGGTTCATCAATCGTCTATTCGGACATTGGATTTATCCTCTTAGGTCAGATGATTGAAAAAATTACACGGAAAAGACTCTCGGATTATGCACATGAGGTCATCTTTAAACCTTTGGGCATGATAGATACATCCTATCACCCCGATCCAAACAGATGTGCACCTACCGAACTGAGAAGTGACCTTGTCTATCAAGGCTATTTACAAGGGCTTGTCCATGATGAAAAATCGTTTGCGATGGGTGGAGAAGCAGGTCATGCAGGATTATTCACAACGACACATGATGTGGGACTTTTTATGAAAGCTATTTTAAACAATACATTTGTGTTGAAAAAAGAAACACTGGATGAATTATTTAAGGTTCGCGAAATTCGAACACTGGATGATGGATCCAAACTTGCACGAGCTTTAGGGTGGGATAAACCGACCGGTAGGTCCTCAGCTGGAGCTCATGTTGAATTTGATCAAACAATCATTCATACAGGATTTACAGGATGCAACATGTTTATTGATCGTATGCATCGTATAGGTTTTGTCATGTTAAGCAACGATGTTCATCCAACAAGAGAAACCAAAGGTATACTTAAATTGCGTCATGAGATTAGTAATCTTGTGATGCTTGCACAGAAAGGAAATGAGGTATGAAGAAAATCACGACCAGTTTATTCTTCCTCGTGCTTGCTTTATTTCTAGCAAGTTGCACAGGAAATATCACCATTGATGGTCTAAGTGAAGTGAGCCTTAAAGAAGGTGACACACTGACACTTCCTGTAGAATCGACGGATAAGAAGGGATTGACATTTATTTCGTCAAACAATGATATTGTCACCGTTGATGAAGATGGCAAGATCACTGCAATCACAGAAGGTGTAGCAACCATCACGGTTGGATCAATCTCTAACGATGAAGTGACCTTTGAGATTACGGTGACGGTTCTAAAACGCATCACACTTGAAGCGACGACTTCAACGATTGTGATCACTGCAGGTGACACACAAGAAGTAGGGTATACATCAAATGATGAAGTGACCTTTTCAACATCATCTTCAACAGTATTTACAGTGGATGATGAAGGGATCATCACAGGCGTATCTGAAGGTAGTGCAACACTCACGATCACTTCAGTAGCCGATCCCGCTGTTAAAGTCGATATCACGATTACAGTTCGTAAGGTAGTTACACTTAGTGTGACAGATTACGAACACGACATGATTGTTGGCGAAACAGGTCAAATCACTGTATTAAGCGAAGAAGATGTTACGTATGAATCGCTTGATGAAACCATTTTAACCGTAAGTGATACCGGTATTGTGACACCTCTACTTGCTGGTGAAACAACGGTTGTCATCACATCAGCTTATGATGAAGATGTCAAAGAAGAAATCGTGATTAAGGTGTATAACCCAATCGAAAGTCTATCTGTTATTGGACCTACCGATGTGACTCTTTATGGAAAAGAAGAAACATTATCGGTTGAAGTTTTCCCAAACCAAGCTTATCCCTATGTCACATGGAGCAGTTCAAATGAAGAGATTGCAACCATTGATGCAACAGGAAAAATTGTCGTTCTCCAAGCAGGAGAGGTTGACTTCATAGCAACATCCACAATGAATGATCAAGTTGTAGCAACTCACTCTCTTGATATTCGAAATCAGATCGTTGTGGATAGTACATTAACCTCAGGTTCAATCCCTTTCTTAACTATGGAGTTTACTTATGGTTATGATGCGTTTAGAACCATTCAGGACGCACTTGAAGTCGGTGTTGATGGTGTCTATATCTTTGTCTTAGAAGGTAACTATACAGGTGATTTCACCATCACCCAAGATGATATGTTCTTATTAGGTAGAGATAATACAAACGTTCAAGGTCACATCACGGTTGATGCTGATGGTGTCTATATCGACAAACTCATCATGACAGGAAATTCATCCATTACATCAACATCAACACATGAAGATCTCGTGATTACAAACATCCAAGCAACCGATATTACAGGTTCATTCATCACGTTATCAAACATGTCGGGTCTTGTTTATATTGAAAATAATACAATCGACGGAGCAACAGGCACAGCAATTAGCTTAACGGGTTCTCATGATGGAGAAATCATGATTAGAAAGAACATCTTGACCGATGTTATGACAGCAATATCGGTTAAACCGAGTGCAACACACTTAGAAACACTCGAAATCAAAGTTGAACGTAACGATATCTTAAACGTGACCGATGGCATCATCATTGAAAACACAGCAACCATTCACGCGTACGTACGTTTTAACTCCATTGTTAATGCTTCGGGATTCTTAGC
>CALKAH010000003.1 GCA_937983315.1 uncultured Acholeplasmataceae bacterium
CTGATGACCTCACAGAAGGGCAAATTAAGGCCTTTCGTTTGGCAGATAACAAGACTGCAGAACTTGCTTCATGGGATTTCACAAAACTTGAGAGTGAACTTGAATCGATCGAAATGGACATGTCAGTCTTTGGTTTTGAAGACCTGGAATCGAAAGTTCCAGATAACGCAACCGATGATGACTTTGACCCGACTGAAGAGCTCACCGAAACACCATACACAAAAAAGGATGACATCTATCTGCTTGGCAATCATAGAGTCATGTGTGGGGACGCAACCATTAAAGAGAGCGTGGATAAGCTGATTCAAGATGAAAAAGTTGATCTCACATTCACCGACCCTCCTTATAATGTGGATTACGAAGGCACAGCTGGAAAAATCATGAATGACAAGATGGAAGATAACACCTTCTATCTTTTTCTTTTTCAGGCATTTAAGAACATGTTCGAACACACAAAACCAGGTGGAGCTATCTACGTATGTCACGCAGATACTGAAGGTATCAACTTTAGAACAGCATTTAAAAATGCTGGATTCAAACTAGCAGAGTGCTTGGTCTGGGTAAAGAACGCTTTAGTACTTGGCAGACAAGATTATCACTGGAGACATGAACCGATTCTCTATGGGTGGAGAGAAGGTGCTGCTCATTACTTTATTGATGACCGCACGCAAGATACTATCTGGGAATATAACAAGCCTAAACGAAATGAAGAACATCCAACCATGAAACCTCTTGAACTATGTGGAAGAGCGATTGCGAACTCTTCTAGAGTTGGTGAAATTGTTCTCGACTTGTTTGGTGGTTCTGGATCAACTTTAATCTCGTCCGATCAGCTTCAAAGAAAAGCACGCTTAATGGAACTCGATGAAAGATTTGTCGATGTCATTGTCAAACGCTATATCAAATACAAAGGATCAAGTGACGATTGCTATCTGATCCGAAATGGTGAGAAGATACCAGTTGGTACCATAGAGGACTTTCAAAATTTATCACTATAGTGAGTATTTAGTGTCGAATTGACTTGATATAAAAGGCCTTTAGAGTGATATATATACATACCAAAAGGTAGAAAGAAGGTCACATAATGGACAAACAAATCAAGTTATCAGAATGGATTCAAAGATTCAAGTCAGGTGAATTTGAAAAGCCTGATACAACAACCCAAATCAATGCAGGTTGGTTCGATTGGTTTTGTAAAGATACAAGTCTAGCAAACAAAACAAAGAAGATGGGAAACATCATCAAGCAAATCAAAGCTGGAGGAAAGGTTGACCTTGAGACAAGCTATGTGTGGTT
>CALKAH010000004.1 GCA_937983315.1 uncultured Acholeplasmataceae bacterium
CCACCGAGATCTACACTCTTTCCCTACACGACGCTCTTCCGATCTGATTGAAATGGATTGTTTATCTTGGTATTCAATTTCAGCTTCTGCAAGAGCTGATTCAGAAGAAGGTGACCAGTAAACAGGCTTTAAGCCTTTATAGATCAACCCGCGTTTCACCATTTTAGCAAAAATGCGAATTTGTGCTGCTTCAAAATCATGGGTATAGGTGATGTAAGGTTGATCCCATTCACCTAAAACCCCGAGACGTTCAAATTGATCTTTCTGGCGTGCAACTTGTTCTTCAGCATAAGCACGACACAATTTTCTGTATTCAACTAAGGATAACTCTTTACGGTTAACTCCCTTTTTGGTTAATGCAGTTTCAATGGGTAAACCATGCGTATCCCAACCTGGGATATAGCGCACAAGACGTCCCTTCATGGTTTGATAACGCAAAACAAAATCTTTTAAGATTTTATTGAGCGCATGTCCAATATGGATATCTCCATTGGCATAAGGAGGACCATCGTGTAACACAAAGGGTTCCTGATCTTTATTTTTTTGTAAAACTTTTTCGTAGAGATTCATCGCTTTCCAACGCGCTTGAAACTCGGGTTCTCGTGTGCCTAAATTCCCTCTCATTTGAAATTCGGTTTTAGGCATCAATAACGTGTCTTTATAATCCATATCATCCACTCCTTTAAGATAAAATAAAACGCCCTTATTGCTAAGGACGAAACATACATTCCGCGGTACCACCTTAGTTCTGAGAAATCTCAGCCCTTCATTGATCATTTGCTCAAAGGTGATACTCCCGCTTGAGAGGCTATTGGGCTTCCACCATCCCCAACTCGCTTGATGCATCAATCGTTCGCGTGTCCTTATCGTTGCAAGATTTACTTATTACTCAACAATTTCCTTTAAAAACTCATCCATACTACCATCATCATAGACGTGCTTGTCTGCAAACATGAAGACTTTTTCTTGGACTTTAACGATTTCTCCAGAAATCGCATAGACAATACCTGAGAAAAAGGCGATGGTTTTATTTGCTTGATCAATATCGAGAGGTTCGAAATTGAGAATCAAGGGATGTCCTTCCAATAACTGATCTGCAAGATGGGTTAAGTATGTATCTTGATCAGAACTTAGTTTTTCAAAGACAATTTTCTCAGATGTTGGAATAACTTTCTCCTCAACCTGACGTTCTTTCTTTTTCTTGTTGACAGAAAACAGTCCCATGGTTCCTCCTAATCGATCAATTCTTTAAATTTTCTACCGATACGCAGATGCGTTGCATGGTGTTTGATTGCGAGTTCATAATCATCAGTCATCCCCATGGAACGATAGGTGAGATGATGACGTGAAGCGAGCTGATCGAGCAATGCAAATGCTTGATCTGTCTTAACCTCATCTTGATCCTTACCCATGGTCATTAAACCGATTATCTCTATTTTATCATATTTTTTAATTTCTATAAGAAATTGGTCTAAATTATCAACTGTTATGCCACTTTTTTGATCTTCTTCCGTCGTATTGACTTGAACAAAACAGGGCAGTGGTTCTTTTCGATACTTTTGAATGAGCTCTGCAAGTGAGAGACGGTCCAAGGTATGAAGCACATCAATCCTGTTGATCATATCCTTCACTTTATTGGTTTGAAGATGACCGATGAAATGCCACGTAATGGGTAAATCAGAAAGTTCATCCATTTTTTGAAGCATATCTTGAACACGGTTTTCACCAAAATCATAAACGCCTTTTTGATAGAGTTTTCGAATCTGTGATGCATCAAAATACTTCGACGCACAGATTACTTTTGCTTGATCCGTGATCATACGTTGAATCTAAAAAGCATGATGTCGCCATCTTGCACGACATAGTCTTTTCCTTCAAGTCGAACCCTTCCATTTTCTTTGGCGACTTGTGGCGTTCCATACTTGATCAAGTCATCAAACGCAAGAGTTTCTGCCTTAATAAATCCGCGTTCAAAATCAGAGTGAATGATTCCGGCACATTGAGGTGCCTTCATTCCTTCTTTGTAAGTCCAAGCTCTAACCTCAGGTTCACCAGCTGTGAAATAGGTCTTTAGACCTAAGAGTTTGTATGATTTTTCAATCACTTCATTGAGCCCTGATTTTTTCAAACCATACGCTTCTAAGAATGTGAGTTGTTCTTGAGGTTCTAAAGAAGCGATTTCCATTTCGACTTGTGCAGAGATCGGAAGAGCGTCGTGTAGGGAAAGAGTGTAGATCTCGGTGG
>CALKAH010000005.1 GCA_937983315.1 uncultured Acholeplasmataceae bacterium
ACCACCGAGATCTACACTCTTTCCCTACACGACGCTCTTCCGATCTGAAAATTTACGCTTTACTTATCCTAAGAATCACGAAGAGACACTAAAAGGGCTCTCATTCTCCATTGCTAAAGGTGAAATCTTTGGTTTCTTAGGCCCAAGTGGTGCAGGGAAATCAACCACACAAAAGATTTTGATCAAACTTTTGGAAGACTATGAGGGATTGATCACCTACAATGGAAACAACATCGCAGAGCTCGATGACTCCTTCTTCGAAGATATTGGTGTCAGTTTTGAAATGCCGATTCATTTTTCGAAAATGACTGCGATGGAAAATATCAACTTCTTCTTAAAACTCTATAAGAAGAATCATGATATTGAATATCTCATGAAGCGACTTGGCTTATGGGAAGATCGCGATAAGATGGTATCTGAATACTCAAAAGGTATGAAGATTCGTTTAAACTTTGTGCGTGCCATGCTTAATTCACCACAAATGTTATTCTTAGATGAACCTACCAATGGTCTTGATCCAGCGAATGCGATGATTTTAAAAGATATGATCAAAGAATTTAGAGCACAAGGTGGTACGGTATTTATCACAAGCCATATTATGTCTGATATTGATCAACTCTGTGATCGTGTTGCATTTATTGTTGATGGACAAATCAAAGAAATGGATAGTCCAAGAAATCTAAAGATCAAGTATGGCAAGCGAACCATGAAACTTGAATATAAAGAAAACGGGAAGACGGTAAGTCAGGAATTTCCTATGGATGGCATCGGTCAAAATGAAGCTTTCATCGAACTTCTTCGCACCAAAGAGATTGAAACCTTACATAGTGGAGAAACAACCTTGGAAGATATATTCATCCAAGTTACCGGTGTAGGACTCAATCATGAATAAACTTTTCATATTGAT
The DNA here is from genome assembly GCA_937983315.1 of uncultured Acholeplasmataceae bacterium. Classification (GTDB taxonomy): domain Bacteria; phylum Bacillota_I; class Bacilli_A; order Acholeplasmatales; family Acholeplasmataceae; genus Peloplasma. The sequence continues at coordinate 908 of CALKAH010000005.1, forward strand.
CAAAGGTGAACTCATGCGTCTGACAAAATATCATGTCACCACCGTTTCTTTTTTAGTGGCTCTCGTATGGTTCTTACTGCTTTTTTTCATTGATGATCAAGACTTATTGATGCAAATGCTTCCTTTCGTGATCATTATTGATGCCACGATGATGTCGATCATTTTTATTGGTTCCGTGATGTTTTTTGAAAAGACTGAACAAACATTTTCAACGATGCTTGTCACGCCCGTCACTAACGAACAACTTATATTATCTAAAGCTATTGCTAATACCATTCACACCATGTTTTCATCATCTTTAGTTCTTCTCGTCTTCTTTTTGGTCAAAGATGTTGATATCGCATGGCATTTCATGATTCCTGCACTTGCTTTATCGATCTTTATGCATAGTCTTTTAGGATTTGTCTTTTCCTTTCACTCGAAAGACTTTACATCCCTTCTTGTCAATGTGATGATCTATTCCTTTGTGATCACGATTCCTGTGATTCTTCATTACTTTGATTTGATCTTAAAAGCAGATATCTGGGATACTCTCCTATTGATCGTTCCCACTCAAGCTGCCATCAAGATCATTGAAGCAGGCTTTGCGATGACACTTGATTATAAAATGATTGTTGGTGTTATCGTTTTATTACTTTACGCAGTGTTGGGTTACTTCTTCTATGTAAAACCCAAGTTTAAAGAATATGCAGTTAAGCAAAGTGGGGTGTAGGCATGTTTACACGTGTGCTTAAACATGAGTTTTCTGCGATGTTTCGCGATAAAATGTATCTTTTTCTCATGTCATATCCGATCATTATGGCGATTGTTGCTTATTTTTTGATGCCCTATCTCAATGAACAAGGTGCAGGGATCGCCACACACATCGTCACACTCTTCTTTATCCTCATGAACGGTTTTATGTTTGGGGCTATTACCGGTTTTACCCTTCTTGATGATCAAGATGACAATGTTTTATTGTCCCTTCGTATTACGCCGATCAACGTCAATCATTATATTCTCGTTAAACTTGCGATCAGTTATCTATTAGGCATTCTCAGTACGCTTCTCATCATCATCACCTCAGGTTTCATTGAGATTGTTGATCCCTTTAACCTCGTCTTTATTTTATTGCTTGCACCGCTTCACGGACCCATTGTTGCCCTTTTAGTCAATGCTTTTTCCAACAATAAAGTTGAAGGTTTCGTCATTATGAAGGCTTCTGGAATCATCTTATTAGCCCCTGTTGCGGTTCTCTTTTTAACCGACTGGAAGGAGCTTTTCCTCACCATTTTACCAGGATTTTGGCCAGCACGATTAATTGCGATGGAATTACTGCCTATGGAATACTTCTTCTCTGAAACATGGATCTATTTTATTCTTGGGCTTATCATCAACATGATTGTTATTTATCTACTTTATCTTAAGTATCGTAAACGTATTCACATATAGGAGGACTTATGTACTATTTAGCCGTATTCTTAATTGTTTATGGTGCCTTTCTTTTG
>CALKAH010000006.1 GCA_937983315.1 uncultured Acholeplasmataceae bacterium
CCACCGAGATCTACACTCTTTCCCTACACGACGCTCTTCCGATCTGAACAAGAGAAACCGTCTCTGGGTCAAGTTTTGCTTCGAGTTCAATGATAATAGTATGTTCTACGAGATATTCTATTTGTTTGAGCACATGATCCCATGTCTTTTCATCTATCGGACGATGGATGTTGTTGATTAGTTTAGTGATTTTTTCCTCAATAGATAGTTCCTTGATACTATTATTGTTGGATTGTTTAAGGAAAATGATTGCTTTAAGTTTGACGTGCGTTTTGATGTTTTGGATGCCTTTTCCTGAGTAAGGAGATCCATGAGCATAAATCTCATTGTGTTGAAACTCAAGGATAGGTTTATCATCATTTATGATTGAAACATGAGGATAACGTTCTTTCCAAAAACGAGTTTGTGTTGATTTACCTGTTTGGGATGGTGCAGAAAATAAGATAGCTTGATCTTGATAGGCGATTGCGGATGCATGAATCGGTAAGAAATGCTTGCTTTGCATGATATCCATAAACATTAAACCTTGGAGTGTATATTCCATTTCTGCAAACTTCTTAATATTGTTTGGTTGATAAAAATAATGTACACATGATGAAGATTTGTCATGCTTGATAAGTGCCATCGGTTTTTGGTTCCGATCAGCAATCAAGATGTAGGTTGTGAAAGAGTCATTTGCAATCTTTGTGTTTGGATTAAGTGTTGCACGAAAATTAAGTTGAGGAATCTCGATGTTGTCATGAACACTTGATAAGAATGTATAATCGATGGGACTATTATCATGGATTTCGTACTGATCAATGTTTTTATCAAAAAACATGGGATGCAAGTATTCAATTTTGAACTTAACCCCTGCTATACGATATGTTTTCATTCAATCCCTCATCTTAAGCTTGATTAACCTCATTATAACATAGTTAAGAGTCCTCCTAAAAAAACAAAATAAGGATGAAGTGGCTATGTTATAATGAAGATAATAGTAGAGGATATCAACATGAACAAGCAAGTTTTGACATGGCTTAAACAAAAAGATCTCCACCTCGGTTTACCCTTATGGATTCTTTCTATCTTACAACTCATCATGAGCTTAACCGCTTTATTTTTTGCTTTCTTTTCAAGAGAAACGATTGATTCTGCAGTTGATGCAAATGCTCAAGATCGATTTATCATGTTTGCGATCATCATGTCATCACTCTTAATCTTGCAACTTCTCACATCAACATTAACACCTTACATCAGAGTCGTTTTTACTGTTCGATTAGAAAATCGCATGAAGCAAAAACTCTTTGAACGTTTGCTTTATGCAAAACTAAAGATGAGTTCATCGTATCATTCCGGTGACCTTGTCAATCATTTAACAAGTGATATACATGTTATTGCGGATGGGATGACGGATTTACTCCCCAGGTTTATTTTCTATACCGTTCGTTTTCTTGGAGCGTTTGTCTTCTTAGCATTCATCGATCTCATGCTTGCTCTTGTTTTGATTGGATTAGGTTTACTTCTTTTTATTGGATCACGCATTCTCGCAAACCCCATCAAGCGAAGACATAAGCATCTTCAGGAAGCTGAATCACGTGTTCGTTCGATGATGCAAGAATCTATATCACATATTCCTGTAATTAAATCATTTCAAGCAGAACATGAAATATCACATCGTTTAGGTGCTCTTCAGGATCAACAAGAGCATGCTACTCTTAAGAAACAACAACTCACCCTCTTATCATCTTTTGGGATGACGGGATTCTTAGTTATTGGTTATGGATTAGCGATTATTTTAGGTGCGATTAGACTTTCTGAAGGCATTTTAACGATTGGTGGGTTAACTGCACTCATTCAACTCGTTGGACATCTCCAATCACCCTTTGGTGGATTATCCCAACTTGTTCCTAAATATTATCAAACGATCTCATCCATCGAAAGAATTATGGTTCTTGATCAACTTGAACAAGATGACCCATCATCTTCTCCCCTATATTCATTTGAAAGTCTTGAAGCGAAAAAGGTATCTTTTGCATATGAAAAAGATGACATCATAAAATCATTAACCTTTACAATTAAAAAACAAACCACCCTACAAATCGTTGGTGAATCTGGGAAAGGTAAAACGACTTTGATTAAACTTCTTCTTGGTCTTTATGAACCATCATCAGGATCGCTCTTAATTCAAACCGAGCAAGGAGCTATTGCTATATCTTCTTCTACACGCTCTTATTTTAGTTATGTCCCCCAAGGCAATATGATGATGTCAGGTACCCTTCGTGACAATCTTCAATTGTATCAAAAAGCAACTGATGAAGAACTATGGAATGCACTCGAAATTGCTTGTTTAAAAGAAGATATTGAGCTCGGAAGAGCACACGTCTGAACTCCAGTCACCGAATACGATCTCGT
>CALKAH010000007.1 GCA_937983315.1 uncultured Acholeplasmataceae bacterium
GAGGGAATATTAAGATTGGCATGATCCATGAAAGCTTGTAGATAGGATTTTCTTCTTTAACAAGTAAATATAAAACGATTAAGACACTTAATGTATAGTTGATGATTTGGATATAGACATATTGAGATAAATAATTTAAGACATAGAAAAGAAAACCTAGCTGAGCGAGGATCAGAATTAAAATCAGTGAGGTGCGTGAAAGCACCATGCGTAAAAGTCTGTTCATGAGATAACCTCTTTTATATAGATGAGATGATGAGGTGTCGATCGTTTTTTTGAATAAACATAATCACCAATCATCATTGTCTTAAGTTCATCGATATCTTTCATTCTTCGTTTAATAATCTCTCGAGTACATAGACCTCTCATGGTTTTAACCGCCATGGACTGTTTCACATCTTTTCCATCTTTGACTTCAATCATGGAAAGATGAACGACTGGTAAATCCGGGGATAATAGTTTTCCATATTCTTCAGATGCAAGATTAATGATGGGTTCGTCAGCTGCATACTCTTTCAAATAACCGTTAACTTTATCTTTCCAGTATCGATAAAGATTTCGTATGGTTTTATCTTGCATCTCAAGTCGGTATCTACTGATCCCATCACGTGGTTTTAAGATACCATAAAGACCTGATAAAATCAGAAGATGATCATGCATATAAGACTGATCATCATCCGATAATGATGAAACATCCAAACTCTTAAAAGCCTGACCTTCATAGGTATGAATCGCTTCTGTTTTGATTTCACCAAAATGAACAAGATCATCCATGACTTGATCCGTGAGTTTTTCTGATAATTTCATGGATGTTTGGATGTGATGCCTTGATTTTTTCTTTAATTGATTCATTAAAAAGATGGCATCCCCTTCAAAGAAGGGGGATTGATTGGAGATGATTTGTTTTTTGGAAAACGTCTTAGCAGGAGATAGTATGATTTTCATGGTTATCTTATCCTCACATCATCAATTTGATTATACCAAATTGAAGCTAAAAGTGATACAATGGTTCTATACAGGAGGATTATAAGTTGAACGAGCGTAAACTGTCCTTACTCATGGATTTCTATGAACTTACCATGGCCAATGGTTACTTTGCACGTGGTAAGCATCAACAGATTGCCGTTTTTGATGTCTTCTTTCGTTCTATTCCCGATCAAGGTGGATATGCTGTTTTTGCAGGTCTTGAACAGGTGATTGAATATATTGAAAATCTTTCATTCGATGATGATGAAATCGAATATCTGCGCAGCAAAAAAGTATTCTCTGAAGATTTCTTAAACTATTTAAAGCATTTTACCTTCACATCTGATATCTATGCGATGCAAGAAGGAACACCGATATTTCCTCATGAACCCATTTTAATTGTTAAGGGTCCTATCATTGAGTGTCAACTCATTGAAACCATGATTTTACTGACCATCAATCACCAAAGTTTGATTGCAACAAAAGCAGCACGTATTGTCCATGCTGCACAGGGTCGTGCTGTCTTAGAATTTGGTGCAAGACGTGCTCATGGTTATGATGCATCCATCTTTGGTGCGCGTGCTGCTTATATTTCTGGTGCAATTGGATCATCGAATACCTATGTGGATTATATGTATCAGATTCCTGCAATCGGTACGATGGCCCATAGCTTTATTCAAAGTTACGATTCAGAATATGAAGCATTCAAAGCCTATGCAATAACCTATCCTCAAAATACCGTTTTACTTGTTGATACCTACAATACACTCAAACAAGGGATTCCTAATGCCATTAGGATCCATAAAGATGTCTTAGAACCCATGGGTTGCCGTTTAAAAGGAATTCGTTTGGATTCAGGTGACTTAACTTATCTGACCAAAGAAGCACGTAAGATGCTCGATCAAGCGGGATTACAGGATGTTAAAATTACGGTTTCTAATTCACTTGATGAATACTTAATCAAGGAACTGATTATCCAAGGTGCTCAAATCGATGCCTTTGGTGTCGGTGAACGTTTGGTCACGGCACGCAGTGAAGCTGTCTTTGGTGGTGTCTTTAAGCTTGCAGCAGTTGAAGAACATGGAACACTCATCCCCAAAATTAAAATCTCTGAAAACATCCAAAAGACAACAACCCCAGGGTTTAAGCAAGTGTATCGTTTCTATGATGAAATGGGGATGGCAGAAGCCGATGTAATCACCCTCTTTGATGAAGTGATTAATCCTCATGAACCTTATCATCTTTTTGATCCAAACTTTCCATGGAAATCCAAGATGATTGAAAACTTTACCGTTGTACCTCTCTTAAAACCGATCTTTATTGCAGGAAAGAAAGTCTATGAAGAACCTACGCTCGATATGATTAGACTCCATGCTCGAAAAGAGCATAGCCACTTATGGCCAGAAGTTTTGCGTTTAGAAAATCCCCATGATTATTATGTCGACTTATCACAAAAACTTTGGGATTTGAAGCAAGACATGATCAAAAAATACAAGAAATAAAAGGATGGGTTAGCTTGGCACGCCCGATAAAAAAACAAAACTTAGAACGCATTTTGCATCATCCATCGCTTTTAAAAGGTATTGTCATCATGGCAATACCCGTTTTTTTGAACAATTTTTTGAAGAGTTTGCATGATATGGTTGATGCCATTTTCGTTGCACGGATGGATGTAGGAAGTCAAGCGACCTTAGATGCTGCACTTGCTGCATTAAATATTCACTGGCCCGTCTTTAACTTCTTTATGGCACTTGCTGCTGGATTAGGTATTGCAACGGTTGCGATGGTTAGCCAATATGTCGGTGCTGGACGAAAAGATCTTGCATCGAGCTATGCTTCTAAATTAATCACGCTTGCGATGATCTTTGCAATATTGGTGATGGCCATTTTCTATTTCACATCCGACGTTTTTTTAGGGTATAACCTTTTCGCATATTTAATGGGTGCACGAGGTGAAGCTTTAGGATTTGCAGGTGAGTATTTTAGAATTCGTAGTTATGAGTTTGTCTTAGTCTTTATCTTTATCGTTTATCAATCGATTAGGCAAGCAACGGGTGAAACACTTTACCCTGTGTTACTCAATATAGGTGGGATTTTTGTCAATATCATGTTGACATGGCTATTTGTGTCAAGGTTTCAAATGGGGATTGCGGGTGCAGCTTATGCAACCTTGATTGCTCACGCAGCACCGATGCCTTTTATCATCTATGATTTATTCAAATCAAAACATCATATTCGTATATCACTTAAAGAAATGATGATCGATAAGCTCACATTAAGTGAAATGGGACGTTTTGCAATCCCAGCATCCGTGGGCCAAGCGATGAGTGCTTTAGGATTTGTCATCATTCAAAGTATCATCTTGCGTTATGGTGATATGGTCTCTGCAGGTTTTTCCGTGGGTAATAGAATCTCATCACTCTTATTAAACCCGGTCGTCGCCATTTCAACCATTTCTGCAGCTTTCGTTGGACTAAACATTGGACATGCACAACCTGAGCGCGCGAAAAAAGCCTATGAAGTTTCCAGAAATCTATCCTTTGGACTCATGGTTTTAGGGATTGCACTGATTATTCCATTCCGCTTTCCGATTATTGAACTCATCTTAGGAACGAATTCTTCGGATTCATATCGTATTGCTGGTGAATATACGTTATGGCTTTTACTCACACAACCCTTTATGGGACTCTTCCAGAGTTATATTGGTTTATTTAATGGTAGTGGACATTCCAATTACACCTTAAAGATTTCCATGGTTCGTTTGTGGGGGATGCGTATTCCGATGATCTTTCTTTCCCTATGGTTACTCCCCCCTGATGATTACCGAGGTATCTTTTGGGCGATGATGATTTCAAATGCTGTCATTTTGTTCTATGGCCATTACCTTAAAAAAGGCATTAAATATGAATTACAGGTGAGATTATGAAGATTCACATCGTTTTATATGAACCGGAAATTCCACAAAATACGGGAAATATCATGCGGACATGTGTTGCGCTTGGTGTTAAACTTCATTTGATTGAACCGTTAGGGTTTAAGATTGATGAAGCGAAACTAAGAAGAAGTGCGCTTGATTATTATGAACATCTCGATTACGCCACGTATAAGAATTTTGATGCGTTTCAAGATCGGAAGAGCGTCGTGTAGGGAAAGAGTGTAGATCTCGGTGGT
>CALKAH010000008.1 GCA_937983315.1 uncultured Acholeplasmataceae bacterium
GGATGCCTACCTAATATCCACATTTAGCGGTTCTAAACAAGCAACAGGTTCACGTATTTATGATGATATGGGCGAACTCGTTGGTTGGGGAACAATCGTGAATTTAGAACCAGGTGTATATTATATTCAACCTGATTTAGATGATCTTTACTTCAATTATTCGATTCGAATTGACCGGTTATTTGATGATAACACCGAAGGAACTCGTATAACTATGACTGAAGGTGTTAACGATGTATCACTCAATTATGATTATGATGGTGATAAGGAATGGATCATTTTCACACTCAATGAAACCATGAGAATCATGATCTATAGCGATATGTATATCAGTTCGAACTACTATTTAACCGATGCATCTGGCGTTGAATATTTCCACCCAAATTCTAAATATTTAAGTGTCTCTTCACGCCAAGATATCCTTTTTGAAAAAGGAACGTACATGATGAAATTTCATCAACAAGTCGGTGCTGATATGATCTATACGATACTCTTTAATGCGGTGTTGGTTACAGGAGATAAACCTGGAGATGTCACGTTAGATCATAAGCCTTATGAATCTTTAGTTCCAGGCATGATGACGGTTACGTTTGAAGGAAAATGGGATAAAGATATTTATCAATATACAGCAGATACAGCAGCTGATCTTCAATTCTTAAGAGAAGGACAAGTCACAGTATGTCAGGTTATTTCACCAACAGAAAGATTATGTAAGTGGGCTGATCAACTGTTTTCTGTTGAACCAGGAACACACTACTTTATCTTTGAAGCACTCAGTAATGAGATAACGTATAGCATTGATATTCATGTCATTGTCCTTCAAGATTTGAGTAATGAAAATCACATGATTCCTATTGAAATGGGTGTAGCTTTCGATGTCTTCATTGAAAAAGATGGCGATATAGACTATTATACGTTTGATGTTTCTGAATTAACATTCATTAATGTCACGATTGAGAACGGTCATCCATCAACAGCTGCGATCTATGATGATGCTGATGAACTTATCTATACCATCCGCTATGGTCGAGGTATTGTTCAGTTATTACCGGGATCCTATGTCTTAGAGATTGGTGAAAATATTTATCATGCAGATGAAGTCTATCACTTTATAGTTACACTGAGTATCCTTGAAACATCGGACGCTGACCCCAATTTTGATAATTTTCCTCTCGAGTACTACCGCGAGTTTACTTTACCCATTAACTATGACAATCGAATCATTGGGACCATTGATTATGAGAATGATATGGACTGGATCATTATCCATGTCACTCAAGATCAAACGTTTACTTTTAGTGTAAGCAATTCAACGTTGCTCATCTGCTATCTTTACGATAGCGAAGGAAATCGCACGCGTATATTTAATAATAACAATTATGATCTCACTGTAGGAATGTATTATCTAAACATTTTTGCAACCTCACAGTATACAGTGAATCTTCCATATTTTGTTATTTTCAGTTAATCAGCATCACGATATAACTTATTTTATCTTTGGGGGGATCTATAACATGAAACGAATATTAGGAGTCTTCTTGTTTTTCATCTCGATCATGATGGTATCAGTCGTAGTCAAACTTAATGTCAGACCACTTTACTTTTTAGATGGATATACAGGCCAAACAACAATCTTGACGTATGTATATCAATCAAACCAACTCAACGTCGATGACCAATGGTTTAAAGACTTTGAACTGGATGTCATTTCAGGTGTTCTTTATATGGAAGATCGCACTCAGTATGCTATCATACCCTATTCATTTTCAAAGATTAGTCCAGATAATGATTATCATGATCTCTATCATCAAAAACGTCATCAAACCATCGATATTGATTGGAAAGATAAAATAAGTCGTGAATCACTTCAGTTTGAAGTGATGAATCAGATGTCTTTATGGGTCTCGATCGATAGCTACTCGAGTGAGTTTGCACAAACATATCATTTTGGAAATGGTGTTTACACGATTCCGGTCTACAACAATCACGGTGAGAAGATCACCGATTTTGTGTTTGCAACATCCGATATCTTTGGCATTGGTGAATCGTGGAATGATAGCATCACACGATTCATCTTACAACAATTTCTGTTCACAGAAATCGTATGCTCCAATCAATGTGAGGATAGAATCTTGTTGCCACTATCATTGATTGGTGGACTTCGTTTGGAAGAAGTAGGCGATCTCGATCAATATTACTATCAATACAACAATCACAATGTAATCTTTGAAGCAGCTTTCACCTACGCACAGTAATAAACTCAAAGATAGGATTCATCTCTTTTCGAGCACGATATATTAACGATAGTGCATATAAGTTATGTTATTCTATACATAAGAGGTGATACTATGTCGAAACCAAAAGATCAGTTACGTTATTTGAATATGAATCGATACTTATTGCACAAACAACCGATTGTCAGCGAAGATAAAGAAGTACTGGAAAAGAAAGTTAAAGACATATTAAAAAACAAGATTTCTGGCATTAGTTTTAGCCCCTATTTAGAAGGTCAAGACCCTGGAGAAAAATCCATCATTACTGAGCAGCAAATCGCCAATCGACTTGAAATTATACGTCCCTATACAACGTGGATTAGAACATTCTCAACAACACTCGGCAACGAACAAGTCCCACGTATCGCTCACGAGAAGAGCATTAAGACATTAGTTGGAGCATGGATTGATGCTGATTTGGATAACAATGAAAAAGAAATAGAAAACATTATACACATCGCAAAGTCAGGTCATGCAGATATGTTAGCGATTGGCAATGAAGTGTTACTACGTGATGATTTAGAGGTGGATGTCCTCATTTCCTATATCAGACGCGTCAAACGTGCTGTTCCTCATATTCCTGTCGGTTATGTTGATGCCTATTATATGTTTGTTAATTTTCCTGAAATTGTCGATGAATGTGATGTGATTTTTGCCAACTGTTATCCCTTTTGGGAACATTGTGCATTAGACATTGCTGTTGAGTATATGAAAAAAATGTATGAACTCGCCGTTACCCATGCCAAAGGAAAACCGGTTGTTATTAGTGAAACCGGATGGCCAACAAAAGGTGAACAATACGGTGGAGCGGTACCATCATATGAAAATGCGATGAATTACTTTATTCGCACATTTGAGTGGGCACAAAAAGAAAATATCCATCTTTTCTATTTCTCTTCTTTTGATGAAGCTTGGAAAGTCAGCAAAGAAGGCGAATATGGTGCGTACTGGGGACTTTGGGATAAAGATGGTCAATTCAAATTTGGTCTATAGTTTTACCTTTGCAACATAGATTATGGTTTAATTTGAGCGAATCATAGAGGTATATAATATGAAAAAAGTTCTCAAGTTTCAATTTGAAGGAAAAGAAGGTTTTTTAAGTATCATTGAAAAGAATGATAAGTATTATGCTTTGATTCAAAAAGACACCCATAAAGTGGATTATATTTTAAAACATAACACACTTTCAATCTCATACGAATTGAAAACTCCAGTCTACAAGCATGTGAGTGTCAATCTTTCTTTCGATAAAAATCTGATTGAGGAAACCTATCATCAACTCGAGATTGAAAAGAATTTATACTTTAAACAACTTGATGATACACTATGTGTACTAATCATTGAAAAAGAGAAAGAATAATCAATCTTATTCTTATTGCCCTCATGGATGAGGGCTTTTTCTTATTAAGCGAATCAATTTACCTTCAAGTTAACGAGTGTTATTATAAAGACAATCAACTGTTCAAGGAGAAAAGTCATGAGAGAACTATGGATTAATTTAATTGTTAAAAGCATAGCTGAGGCCAAGAAATTTTACCAAGCGATTGGATTTGAACTCAATCCTCGTTTTGAACAAGCAACCGAAGTAGCAAGCCTTCTTTTTGGTAATCAAGCAGTTGTTGTGATGCTATTTGAAGAATCTTTTTTTACTGACAAACTTCCTCATGGATTAACTGCCGATTCAAAACAAAAAGAAGTTCTAATTTCAATCAGTGCATCATCGGTTGAAGATGCTGATCAATTGGTTGAAAAAGCGATTGCTGCAGGTGGAAAAAGACTAGGTTCATCAGGGTGGAGTGGGAATATGTATAACACTGGATTCATTGATATTGATGGTCACTGGTGGAATAGATCGGACGAGCGTC
>CALKAH010000009.1 GCA_937983315.1 uncultured Acholeplasmataceae bacterium
AGATCGTATTCGGTGACTGGAGTTCAGACGTGTGCTCTTCCGATCTTATGGTTACTCCTTTGGTGATGTCATCCTAAAACAGATCGGTGAAAAGATCACTTTCTTCCTTAAAAAAAAGGATATTATTGCACGATTTGATGGCGATCAATTTGTTGTAGTCATCATCAATCCAAAGGCTGAACATGAGCAACAATTGAAGCTCATGATGGATGATCAACTCTATGAAGATTATGAGATTACTGATGCGAAATTTACCTTTAAGAAGACCATTGGATGTGCACGATTTCCTGAAGATGCAACAACCATTGAACAAGCGATTAGTCATGCTATTTTAGCCAATCGACATGCGTCTAATCAGGCGATCAATCGTGTAACATGCTACCAAGAACAGATGATTGAAGACTTAAAAAACAACATTCACATGGCCTATAAATTGCAGCTTGCTATCAAAAATCAGTCCATCGATGTTCACTTTCAAAAGATTGTTCACGCGGTTGATCAGAGCGTTCATTACCTTGAAGCATTATCAAGATGGACAGATGATGAACTTGGTGTCATTCGCCCCGATGTATTCTTTAACATTGCGGTCAATGCAAACATTGTTGATCTTTTAGATGCCTATGTGATCGAACAAGCGATTCTAAAATTTCAAAAAATAAAACAAGATCCTCTTTATCAGCACACAAGACTCAGTCTTAATTTATCACCCACGACATTTCTCATCGATTCATTCCCGAAAAAGATTGCGCGGTTTGCGAAACAGTATGGAATTTCTCCATCTGATCTGGTGATCGAAATCTCAGAAAACACCTTTGTTTATAATTTAGCAACATGCAAACGAATCATTCAAGCTTATCGTCATGAAGGATTTATGATTGCGATTGATGATTTTGGTTCTCAGTATTCTTCATTATCCATTCTTGATCGAATTGATTATGACATTATCAAAATGGATGGATCATTTATTGGTGATCTATCATCTGAGAAGAATAGAACCATCATTGAAATGATTGTCAAACTTTCCAATCAAACAAAAAAGCATATGATAGCTGAACGTGTAGAAACAAAACATGATCATGATCTCTTGCTTTCACTCGGATGCACGCTTCACCAAGGATATTATTTTCATAAACCAGAAAAAATGATTTAAGGGTCATCTCAGGATGACCTTTTTTCATGGCTATGCTATAATGAGATGGGTGAAAACATGCAATCCAATAATCGTGTTGAATACGTATTTCTTGATGAACAAAAACGAGATCTTGTATTGATCTTGCCAGGTGGTGGCTATCATTTTACGTCTCCTCGAGAAGCCATGCCTGTTGCAAAACGCATCTTGCAAGCGGGGATGCACGCAGCGATTTTTTGGTATCGAGAAACGAAACATCTTTATCCCATGATCAAAGAAGAGGGCATCCATATCTTGGAATCCATCAAGCGTATGCCACAGGTCAAAAACTTATTTATGTGTGGATTTTCTGCGGGTGGGCATTATGCACTCATGTTATCAATCGCTAGACCCGATCTGATCTCTAAAACAGTTTTAGCGTACCCAGTGGTTTCAAGTGATCCTTTGATTCGTCATGAAGGTTCATTTGTTAATTTACTAGGCGATCTATCATCACCCTATATTGATGAGGTTTCACTTGAAAAACAGGTTCATGAAAAACTCAATCCGATGTTTATCATGCATACTGCAGATGATCAAGCGGTACCTGTTGAAAACACATTGCGTCTTGTTCATGCACTTCAAGTTCACAACCTCTCATATGAGCTTCATATTTATCCACATGGGCCACATGGTTTATCGTTAGCAACAGAAGATACATCATTCGAACACATGGATCCCAAGGTGTTTGCTCAAAACAACAACGATGTATCAGGATGGTTTCGATTAGCACTCAATTTTTTAAGGAGGGAAGAATCATGATTAACATTTTAATGAGTCGAGGTATTTTAGGCAATGAACCGCTCGTTCAAGAACTAAAGGGTGTCATTTCAAAGGATCACCGTGTTGCTGTCTTACTCTATTCATTTTTTAGTAAAGATCTATCCACACCAGAAGCATATGATCGTTTTTATGCCTTTGAAGGTGAAAATATCCAAAAAATAATCGGTTACTTTACACCCTATGGTATTGATCCATCGACGATAAGTTGGATCAATTATTACCATGATGATCATGATGTTGCGATCAAAAAAATCAAAGATGCTGACATCCTCTATTTTCCAGGTGGTGCTCCAGATGAGATGATGCAACGTATCATTGAAAAAGGATTAAAAGATGCGATTGAGGAACATCAGAAAATATACATTGGTTCATCTGCGGGAGCAATGATCCAATTCAAACATTATCACATATCAAAAGATTTTGATTATCCACGATTTTCCTATGAAGAAGGACTCAATTTACTGACTGGTTTTTCGGTTGAGGTCCATTATCGAAGACGCAAGAAACAGAAAGCTGCGATGAAGAAAGTCTTCCGTGCATTCCATCATCCCATTCTTACCATTCCAGATGATGGTGCTGTGATGATCGAAGGAGATGAAATCACCTTGATTGAAACGGCAGATGTGATGTATGATCAAAAGGGAATCTTTCGATAGGTATGAAAATAGTTTCATTTCTTTTCAAGTTACGCTCATAAGAAGCGTAGCTTCTTTTTTTATATCTTTCGATGAAAGTGAAAACGGTTTACGAAATCGATTTCGAAAAGTCATTTTTTTGCTTTACAAAACCTAAGTGATGAAGTAGACTATTAAATAGGAAACCGATTTCCGAGAGGTGTCAATGATGCTAAAACGAACTGTCGTCACACAACAAAACTTAGGATACTACTTCCCGCTTTTTAATTTGAAGGGTATGCGTTCATCGATTTCACCTTACTTTGGTGGTGATCTCAAACTCGATCATCATCACTATTTTCTAGAACCTACAACCGAAGTTGATCTCTATCAAAACATCATGTCCAGAAACGTGATTGTTTCCGTCAATGATCAGCTTTATTTTATGAATGGTCAAACTGCACATCAACAATCGGATGAACTCATCACTGAGGTGGGTCTACTCTATCAAAAGGTTATTCGAAAGAGTGATCAGTTAACATTTGAAGTCACTTCTTTCGTTGCTTTAGATGATCATGTTGAACTGCATGAAATCAAGTTGATCAATCCTTTGAATCAACCGATTACCATTCAAGTCACAACATCCATTCCTATTTACGCAAGAAGTGCAGATAATCTCAGAGATCATCGTCATGTGACATCGTTACTTTCTCGTATTCAAACCACATCACATGGTGTATTGAACCAACCTACACTCTCCTTTGATGAAAGAGGTCATAAGACGAATCATCACATTTATAGTGTTCAAGCATCGAGTGAGCAGATGAGTATCCAGGGGTTTATCCCTGTACTTGATGACTTTGTTTCAGGTGGATCACTTCATCATCCAAGAGGTCTTCATCACCTTAAACAAGCAGTTTATAAGACACAGGGTTATGAAGCGATGGGGGCTATCCAATTTGAATCGATCGTTCTTGAACCTCATCAATCTGTGTCTCTTTATGTCGGATTAGGCATTCATGAGAAGAAATCAGATGCATTAAAATCATTACAACGATTAAACCCACAATCTTTCCATCAAGAACTGAAGCGTGTTCAAGCATTCTTTAGTGATTATGTTTCAGGTTTATCCTTTAATATCGTGGATTCATCCACATCCAAAAACCTCTCCAGATCGGAAGAGCACACGTCTGAACTCCAGTCACCGAATACGAT
>CALKAH010000010.1 GCA_937983315.1 uncultured Acholeplasmataceae bacterium
TGAAAAGCGTAAGCACAGAGGTGACCAAAATCGATGTGATATAGTAAGAAAGAATAATCTTGTACCGCTTCACAGGTGTGACTAAGAATGCATCTAGACGTTTAAATTGAAGATCAGTAATGATATTACCCATCACACCAAGTGCTAAAGACACGGTGTTTATCACAAGCACACCACCCATGATCACTGAGACGGATAGATAGGTCTTGAGTTGATCAGAGACTCCTTCTAGATCGCTGGTATATTGTTTACCAATAAATAAGAAGTATAACGCAAGTAAGATGATGACAGATAGAAATGAAAAGAAAACTGCTGTTTTATCACGTAAAAAGGTGAGGGTATTGCGTTTGACTAAACTGACGAGATCATGCATGATTTTCCCCTCCAATCACTTCGATAAAGACATCATCCATCGTACCTTGAATCATCTCAAACTGACGAATGTTCGTTTTGATCGTCTCAATAATCTTGATTGCCTCTTGACTATCCTCAACAGGAATGACATATTGATCTGCAATCTTTTGATAGGGTCTTTTATTCTCTTCAAGCCATGAAATCATCTTTTGCTTGTCATGAGCGACAATCTTCAAACGATCTTGAGAATAACGATCTTTGAGTTGTGCTGGTGTTCCCTCAGCAACAATTTTCCCCTTGTTGATGATGACAACATGATCAGCGTTGGCTGCTTCTTCCATATAGTGTGTGGTTAAAAATATCGTCATACCTTGATTTTTTTGTAAATCTTCAATGACTTTCCAAACGATTTGTCTTGTCTCTGGATCAAGACCTGTTGTTGGTTCATCTAAAAGCAGTATTTCTGGATTGGAAAAAAGCGCACGTGCGATTTCAGTTCGACGCTTCTGTCCCCCAGATAACGTTTTAAAACGTTGATTTTCTATTTCAGTTAAGTTGAGGTAAGCAGCTAGTTCAACATATCGTTTTTTAACAGCTTGTTTATCATTTAAATATAAAGCTCCACGATACATCAAATTCTCTTTGACTGTTAAATCATCATCTAAAACATTCCCTTGAAAGACGACACCAATTTTTTCTCGAAAATAAGCGTCATCTGTTTTTTCATTTAAATAAACTTGACCTGAATCTGCGTTAAGCAAAGTCGTCATCACATTAATTGTGGTTGACTTACCCGCACCATTAGGTCCTAGAAAAGCAAAAAGACTTCCCCTTCTGACTAAGAAAGAGATGTCGTTAACAGCTTTGATATCACCATAGCTTTTGACTAAATGTTCAACACGAACAATGGCATCCATGGTTATCCCTCCTTATAGAACTGTATCTACAAGGGAGTATAACACATCCATCAATAGAAATGAATAACTTATGAAAAAAATCTTGTTTTATGAATTATGCACAACTACTTAATCCAAGAAGAATAACAGCAGCTAATAAAACGACGCCACTAAGCGGAGTCAATATCATGCCGATGATTGTTTTCCATACACGCATCTTTAAGAGTTTTTTCTTGTTTTCTCGAATGACCACAATGATGAGAATAATGCCTGCTCCAAGATGAATATAATGATATGTCGTCACATAACTTGCAAAGTCAATGATCGCTTGAGGTGTGACATAAGGTGTTTGAGCATAGAAGACTCCTAATCCAAACATGATGATACTTAACGCGAGTAAACCTAAAGAAATAAAGAAGTAAATCTTTTGAAACTCGGGGGCTTTTGTGCTAACGTTAGGTTGAGACATCATTTCACATCCTTTGTTACCATCATAGAACACTTTGAAGTTCAATGCAAATAATATGATATTTTACCAATAAAATAGTATAGTTTAGACGTATAATAAGTGTATAAGAAAGGAGATGCCATATGGTTATAGAGAAACTCAGACGCGATTACCAGTACAGTATCCTCTTTTTTGTTTTTATCGAAATGATGTTGCTTCTCGTTTTTACTTTTATCTCATTCACATTTGAAGATTTGTTCTCAGAGGGGCTCATCATTTTAATCATTGGGTCGCTTAGCTTATGGTTGGTGACCATCTTCCGTATACGAGACACCTATAAGCGTTTCATGAAAA
>CALKAH010000011.1 GCA_937983315.1 uncultured Acholeplasmataceae bacterium
CATTAGCTGTTCCATCGCCACCTGCAACTAAAAAGACATCATAGTTCTTCGCTTCTTCATATGCGACTCTCTCTAAATCTTTGGGTGCTTTGGATTCATAGATACTGAGGGAATGATTCGATTTTTGGAAAACTTTTAGGATAAGCGGTAAATTGATTTTAAAATTCGATCGACCACTAACCGGATTATACATCAATAAATATTTCATCAATTCTCAAACCCCTGAAAGTATTTTAACACAGGAACATCATAAATGAAAGCATCAAACCCATAAAAAATGACGCTCATTGAGCGTCACTTTTCATCATTTGATAGCTTATAAAACCATGAAGTTGTGCTCGAAGAAATACTCAATCAATTTCTTACGTGTCACAATCCCAATGAACTTATCATGTTGATCAAGTACTGGGACAAAGTTTTCATTTTTTGCTTTTGAAAGCAATAATGGCATGGTTGCATTCACACTAATCGGTTCATAATCACGATGACGCTTGATATCGGTGACATGAAGTTTTTCCATTTCATTTTCGTTTAAACAATCGATGTTTTGTAAAACAAAATGTAGAATGTCACCTTCAGTGAGTGTACCCACATAATTATTCGCACGATCGATGACGGGGATGGATGTGAAACGATGTTCAGTCATGCGATCAAGAGCTGCCTTTAGTGTTTCATCACTATATAACAAGATGACTTCATGAGTTGGTTTTAAAAACGATAGGACGTTCATAGGTTCACTTCCATTTCTTTAAGTTTCTATATTCTTATTATACACGAAAATCGAAAAATCGATGCCGAATTCAATCTCGTGAGCAGGATATAGGTGAATACAATCAAAAGTCGAATCTCATCGATGAGAAACGACTTCTTGTTTAAGGTTTAGAATCGTCCAATAATGACTTGATCAAGTGTGATAATTCCTGCTTCAACCAATGCTTTTTGATATGATTCTGATTCTCTTGACATTCTAACTGTTGCTCCAGCAATGGTGTCATAAGAATCTTGTGCTGTTCTTGTTGCTCCAGAAGGAACATCAATACCAAATTGGTTTTGATCATTGATGGCTGGTGCATATCGTTCATTTGTCCAATCGACAAGCGATAAGACCTCTAATGCATTTTTACCGATTAAGTAAGTTTCAATCGCTTCATAATTGCCTGACCATCCACCCATACCAAAGAAACCATACGATACTGTTTTCGTTTGTGGAACACCTGAGATAAAGGTGACACCTAGTTTTTCAAGCATAACTTGAACAGTTGATGATGCTGATATGCCTTCAAGAACACCGTTATCTTTTACAACATGTGAAAAACCGCTGATGTTTAAGAAATGTTTTTCTGAAAGTGTGTCCCAAGATTCTGGTCTCAGTAATCCACCTCCCGCAACTCTTACTGTAGGTACCATCAAACCACTACCAACAGAAAGTGATGAAATGGGTTGTGAAAAATCAAAACTTGAAGGTAATTTAAACTCGAATTGATAACGTGTAATTGGATCAACCATTAACAACGCCACCGTGCCATCTATATCAACTGCAACCGCATAAAAACTCATCATGTCATTGGTTGTAATATTAAACATCGAAGTGCCTTTGACATAGTTTGTACCAGGTGTTGCAGCAATCGGAGTGACATTGAAATCAACTGTCACGGTTGCTGTTGTATCTAAACGTGAAATCCAAACATCACCTTTTTTGATCATAAAGTCCATCTCAACATCTTCAATCGTTCCATCTTTTGATAATGTTAACTCTGTTTTTACATATTCGGTTGCTTCTTCGAATGTTGTTCCTTGAGCTTCACCTTTCCACGAATATCCTATATACGTGCCTTGATAATCAGGTTCTTGATTCTGATTACATGCAACTAATCCGATAACAAAAATCAAACTTAAAGCAAACCATAATCCTTTTTTCATTGTCTTCCTCCTTATTGATTGGTTTACGGTTGGATTATATCACTTGATAAAAGTCATGTCCAATAAAGTAATAACTAGAGGGCTTTATTTAAAAAGATTATTTTTTATCAGTTTTCATTTTATTTTGTTTATATATTTCTTAAATAGATGAAATTTAAAAAAACTACCTCGGTGGAGATAGTTATGATGTTAATCGATTTGATATTAAACTGCAGGTTTAACTTTTTTAACTTCAACTTTCTTTGTGATGAGTGTTAATCCTTTATAAACTGCGTATACTCCCGCTAGAACGATATAGAAAAGCATGCGATCGTTTGCAATCAAAATAACATGCAAGAAGATGAGCCCATAGAATACATAAGATAGTTTATGAAGTTTCTTCCAAGTCTTACCTTTCATCTTTTTTCGAATAATCATCAGTGATGTAATCGCTAATGGCAACATCACCAAGACAGAGATAATTCCTAGATAAAAATAGAGTGGTGCTTCCCAAAAGAAACTGTAATCAAGAGCAAATAGAATGTATTTCAAACCGTGCGTGATACTAAAGATTGAACCGATCACCGCGAGTTCAGCACGATTTCCCAT
>CALKAH010000012.1 GCA_937983315.1 uncultured Acholeplasmataceae bacterium
CATAGTTATACACTGCAAGTGGGTCTAGAACAACACCAACGGTATTGGGTTGATAGGGTGTAGAAGGTCTTGGATAAATATCCCAGTCATTTGACTTCGCACCTGCCCAGTGACCTGGTGTTGGGTTTGCAGCATCGCCCATCATCCAAGGATCGCCATCATTGGTTAAAATCTTGTTTTCGATGAAGAACTTATGTCCCCACCACCAGTTGTCATTCATGACTGGGTCAGGAACTTGACCTGCATCACGAAGACCCCAAATTGAAGATTCTGCCCATTGGGAAATGTAGGGGATGAGTGCTTTAACTTCATTGGAGTTAAGGTTAAGGTGTGCACCTGTACCTGGATAGTTCGCGAGTGATTGCGCGAGTGTTGTTGTTCCTGTGAAGATAAAGCTAAATGGTGTGTCCATTGCGCCCCAGAAATTCGTCATGTCTGCTGATTCAACAAAATCGGTATATTCTTCGATGGTCCAATCGGGATCTGGAATATCAATGTTGTTTTGGTCAGCAAGTTCTTTGTTGACGTAAACGCCCCATGGTTGCAAGAACTGTGGAAGACCTGCTTGGATACCATAGTAGTTCATCATCTGCATGATCGCTGGGTTGAAAGACTTGTACATTGGATCATCTGCGAAAACAGAGAGGTCAGCAACTAAACCTTTGGTGACATCACTGACTAAGTCTGTGGATGCCCAAATGGATGGGTAGTGACCATAGTTGGTCTTGAAGTTTTCGCGTTCTTGTTCCCAAGAAACACCGCCATCATTAGGACCAGCTTGTTTTGCATAAACGTTGACCTGAACATTCGGATAAATTTCGTTGAATGCTTTAGCCACTGCGTAGATTGTTGCTTGGTTTTGACCAGTTAGATCTTCTGGAGCATAGTCTTGTTTACCAATGTCTTCATAGAACTGACCGTCACCAGACCAAAGCATAATGCTAATTTCACCTTCAACATCGGTGTCAAGAGCTTCATACTTTTTGCCGCAACCTGCAATCGTCAATGCAACTGCGATTACTAGTAAAAGCACTAAATACTTTCTCATTTTTTTCCTCCTATTTTATGTATATGAGTTTGGTTTTAACCAACTCAATTATACCATTGGGTGAAAACGATTTCAATAGAAATATACAAGAAACGAAATCGTTTTAGTAAGATGTGTAAGCGTTTACGATTGTTTTTAACAAAGTTTGAAGGAAATCGGTTCCCTTTATCACTTTTTTTCTTAAGTTCGTCTTACGCTTTTTCCGTGATCACGAAGGTCACTGAAGTTGATGCAGGAATTTCAACATTTGCTTTAGAGCCGTTAATTATAAGATTAATCGATGATGAACTTCTTAACTTGTTGTGGGCTACCACAACAAGAGATCCATCAGGATTCTTAAATGCAGT
>CALKAH010000013.1 GCA_937983315.1 uncultured Acholeplasmataceae bacterium
AACGAAGAAAAGAAAGTGGATTTTAAGAAGGATTTCTTTGGTAAACGTGCAAACTTAACCGTCACCGGACAACTTGAAGCTGAAACATTTGCACTCGCTTTCAAAAACGTCTACACCTTTGGACCTACATTTAGAGCTGAAAACTCAAACACCCTACGTCACGCATCTGAATTTTGGATGATTGAACCCGAAATGGCGTTTGCTGATCTTGAAAAGAACATGCAAGTTGTGGAAGATATGGTGAAATTCTTAATACGCTATGTCTTTGAAAAGTGTCCTGAAGAAATGGTCTTCTTTGATAAGTTCGTTGAACCCGGTTTAACGGATCGTCTTCTTAATGTGTTAAATAGTCCATTTGCACGCGTTAAGCATAAAGAGGCTATCGATATTTTACTTGCAAGTGGTGTTAAATTTGAGAATACGCCACGCCATGGTCAAGATATCAACACAGAGCATGAGAAGTATTTAACGGAGAAACACTTCAAGTCACCCGTCTTTGTGATTGACTGGCCAAAAGATATCAAAGCATTTTATATGCGCATGAATGATGATGGGCAAACGGTTGCTGCAATGGATTTACTCGTTCCAGGTTCAGGAGAACTTGTTGGTGGTTCGCAAAGAGAAGAAAGACTTGATTATTTGATCAAACGCATGGATGAACTTCATATACCAAAAGATGATCTTGAATGGTATCTCGATCTACGTCGCTATGGCGGATGTGTACACTCGGGATTCGGTATGGGATTTGAACGGCTGATCATGTATCTGACAGGTGTCGAAAATATCCGTGATGTTATTCCATTTCCACGCACACCCAAAAACTGTGAATTTTAAGAGGTCGCAAGACCTCTTTCTTTTTATATAAAAGAAAGAAAAAATCTCTTCTTCTTCATCTTTATTTCATAAAATCGGGCATCTTTGATTGACAAACCATTGTCCTCATACTATAATGTAATTACCCCTAAAAGCGCTTTCAGAAAAGTCGTTTGAAAAAAAGGCGTAAATTTGGAGAATTGAACCACAAGTTTTCATTGTAATTTCAAGGTTATTATTATATAATACTTGTGTTGAGGTGAAGAGTTGAATGTATCCAAATCTAACCGAAATTCGAACACTTTTTTTGGAAACGACCACCATCGTTTTTTTCATATTCAAGACATAAGTGCTTTTGGGATACCAAGAGTACTTTTATTTTATAAAAAGTAAAAACAAGACAACTAAAGGAGTTTAGGATCACATGGAGATCAGATTAGAGAATTTATCGAAAATATTTGTCGATAAGACCGGTAAAGAAACACGCGCTGTGGACCAAATGGATTTGGTCATTCCCTCAGGAAAGCTCGTCGGATTGCTTGGACCATCGGGTTGTGGTAAAACAACAACCTTATTTATGATTGCAGGATTACACAAACCTACAGCAGGTAAGATTTTCTTTGGTGATGAAGATGTAACCAAGCTATCATCAGACAAGAGAGGAATTGGGCTCGTTTTCCAAAACTATGCACTCTATCCCCATATGACTGTTCGTCAAAACATCATGTTTCCTCTTGAAAATCTCAAGATTGAGCGTGAAGAAGCAGTTGCTCGCGTCATCGAAATGGCGAAACTTGTCGGTATTGAAGATCAGCTCGACAAAAAGCCTGGTCAACTCTCAGGGGGACAACAACAACGTGTTGCGATTGCACGTGCTCTTGTTAAAAAGCCCAAAGTACTTCTCTTAGATGAACCCCTATCCAACTTAGATGCACGCTTGCGTCTTCAAACAAGAGAAGAAATTAAGCGTATTCAAAAAGAAACAGGTATTACGACTGTATTCGTAACCCACGACCAAGAAGAAGCGATGAGTATTTCTGATGAAATCGTCGTCATGAATTTTGGTGTCACCCAACAAAAAGATGTTCCACAAAAGGTTTATACAAATCCCCATAACCTGTTTGTTGCTAAATTCTTAGGAAACCCACCTATTAACGTGGTTCGTGGCGAAGTCAAAGAAAACAAACTTTACATCAATGGCGTTCTATTCGGTGATAAGAAAGCTCCTGATGGAAATTATGAAGTTGGTCTAAGACCTGAAGACTTCAGAATTGATAAAGTCGGTTTAAAAGTTGAACATCCAGAAGTTGAAATTATTGGACGTGATACCATGATTCGCTTTAACATTGGTGACACACAAATCCGTGCCCTCGTTGACTCTGAATCTTATAATGAATCCAATGAGATCATTTTGACTGTTCGCAGTAACAAGATCCATCTCTTCAATCTCGAAAGTGGTGACGTCGTACGATGAAAAACACACTCTTAAACTGGGTGTGGAGCGTACGTAATGTCTTTCAACGATTAAAAGAGAAGCTCCACCTCAATTTCAATCTTCCAACCTGGGTGAAAGCTTTAATTTATCTTTCACCAGCACTGTTATTGTTATCACTCTTTACATTCTATCCCATTCTGAACGCGTTCCGTTTAGTCGTTTATACGGGCTATCAATTGATCAGAGATGTGGATGGTGTATTAAGAGAAAGTATTACCGGATATACATTATTTGGTAACTTTGCGAAAGTATTATCGGCAGATAACTTCATTTTGCCATCGTCACACACGACATCCAGTATCTTATTAAATACGTTGGCTATTGTTTTTATCTCAGTTCCAATCTCGATTTTACTCAGTTTATTTGTTGCAGCTACCTTAAACTCAATTAAGCCTTTAAAGAGTTTCTTCCAAACGATTTACTTCCTTCCCTATATCACCAATACGCTTGCAATCGGTCTTGTCTTCGCTTATATGTTCAAAAGCGGAGAAACCGGAATCGTTAACCAGTTCTTTATGCTCTTCGGAGTAGAACCCGTATCATGGATTGAACGTGGAGCAACCTACTGGCGAGCAATGACCGTACTTATTGCCTTTGGGGTTTGGGATGGTATGGCCTTTAAGATCATGGTCTTCATGAGTGGTATGCAAGGTATTGACCAACAATACTATCAAGCAGCCTTAATTGATGCGACACCCAAACGTCGTATCTTCACACGAATCACTGTTCCCATGATTTCACCGATGATCTTCTATATCGTTGTCACCTCAGTCATTGGCGCATTTAAGACCTATTCGAGCGTTGTTGCCATCTTTGGAGACACAGCAACACCTGATGGTGCGAACTATAACTTAAAGACCATCGTCTTCCACATTTATGACTATATCTATAGTGGTGAAGACCTCTCCTTAGCTGCAGCAGCTTCGATTATTTTGTTCGCGATTATTCTTGCACTCACACTCGTTCAAATGTATGTGGGCAAGAAACGCGTTCACTACTAGGAGGATGACGACATGAACAAAGAACAAGTCAGACAGATCAAACGCTTTGAAAATATTATTCATGCGGTTGATGCCCTCTTCTTAGTCATTTATGTAGGTCTATTCATTTATTTATTTGCACAGATTATTGTTCCCACAACACCACCTGAAACGTTTACCAATTATGAATACACCATCTTTGGTATGGATATCGACACGTTCGTATTAAACACGTGGATGAGTTATTTAGCAATCTTTATTATCATCACATTCCCACTGACCTTCATTAACGTGAAGAAAACGAAGTTTAGAGAGTTTTATGAATACAATCACCATGTAGCAACCAACTATGTCGTGAATGCAGTCATTTCACTCTTCGTCTTAAATCCTATTTCAGCCGTGCTTAAAGTGATTGCTGCTCGACGAATCTTACTAGAATCCGAAAACTATGGATTTAAAGAAGCGCTGAAAAGAATTGGTCAAGGCATCAAGAATATCTTCAAGAAAAAAGAGAAAATTACCGAAGAAGAAGATAGCGACTTAAAACGTGCAATTCGTCGACAAACTGTGGTTCAGTTTACGCGCATGTTCTTCTCATACCTCTTCTTATCGATTGTTGCACTCATGATTTTCATCCCATTCTATTGGATGATCTTAACGGCTCTGAAGACCTATTTCGAAAGTAACTTGACATTAACACCACGTTTCTTCATTTCTCTATCTGAAATGCAATGGATGAACTTCAAGTACGTTTTAGAAGAAGTTGATTTTAGTCAATACATCAGAAACACGCTCTTTGTGGGTGTGATGTCAACGATTGGTACGATTTTCACGACCGTTCTCGCCGCGTTTGCGTTTGCACGTTTAGAGTTTAAAGGAAGAGATACCCTATTCTCAGTCTTATTAATGACGATGATGATTCCAGGTGAACTCTACATCTTAACCAACTTCTTAACAGTCAGCCAAGCTGGTTTTGGATGGATCGGTGGCGAAACAGGAACCAATTCCTATTTCCTTGCGATGATCATTCCATTTATGACATCGGTATTCTACATTTTCTTCTTAAGACAAACATTTAAACAAATCCCCGAAACACTGTATAAAGCCGCAAAAGTTGATGGATCATCAGACTTCAAGTATTTAACTCGCGTGATGATTCCTATTGCTGGCCCAACGATTTTCACGATTACGATTTTATCCGTGATTGGTTCATGGAATGCCTTCATTTGGCCTCGTTTGATCACCTCGGTTGGTGATGTTAACGAAGGTCGTGGTTTCTGGTTGATCTCAGCTGCGCTTCGTGATGCTGACTTCTTCACATCAGGAACCAACCCACGTGTCATGTTCAACATGCAGATTGCAGCGAGTGCGATTGTAACCATTCCGCTCATTGTCGTCTTCTTGTTGCTCAGAAAATATATTATGTCCGGCGTCGGTAGAA
>CALKAH010000014.1 GCA_937983315.1 uncultured Acholeplasmataceae bacterium
AGATCGTATTCGGTGACTGGAGTTCAGACGTGTGCTCTTCCGATCTTCATGACTTTACGTGGTTTTTTGAGTGATTGTACTAATGTTTTTAAATCAGATGTTCCTATAATGGGTAGATTTTTTGCTCGTCCATTTAAAAATTCATCAACACGACTTTGTTGACGCGCATGTGCGGTCACTTGAAAACCTTTGGATGCCATGTTAAGAACTAAGTTCTCACCCATGACAGCTAATCCAGTTAATCCAATATCGGATAATTGATTCATGATGTACGCTCCTTTTTAACGCTTGACGCGTGCATTACCTTCCCATATACTCCATATTTGTTCTTCGTCTATCGGTAGTCCAAAGTCTTCGATTAATGTGGTGACAAATGCACCAGATGCCCATCCAAATTGAGCACATTTTTCGCTTTCATAACCCTTGAGGAATCCATAGAGTAAACCACCAACAAATCCATCACCACCACCGATACGATCGAGTACTGGAATTTTACGCGGTTCGATGATTGTCCATGTGTCACTATCTAAAACAATAGCGCCCCAAAGATGTTCATTGGCACTTTCGACTTGACGAAGTGTTGTTGCATAGGTTGTTGCATGTGGGAATGCTTGTTTGACGTTGTGAATGAGAGATTTAAAACTTTCAATTTGCTCAGAGATATTATGTCCACCAGCTTCTGGACCCTTAATACCTAATGCAAGTTGGAAATCTTCTTCATTCCCTATTAGTATATCCGATAATTCAGCAATCTCCTTAAAAACACGTGATAAATCATGTTTTCTATTTTTCCAAAATGATGCTCGATAATTGAGATCAAATGAAATTTTTGTTCCATGTGCTTTTGCAAAACGGGCAAGTTCCAAACAAAACTGACTTGTTTCAGGAGATAAAGCAGCAATCAATCCTGATAGATGAAGAAGTTTCACACCTTCTTCTTTAAAGATGCGATTGAGATCAAAATCGTTTACACTCAGAGTACGTCCAACTTCTCCTGCGCGATCATTTTGAACGCGAGGTCCACGTAATCCATATCCGCTATCTGCGATATTGAATTGATGGCGATATCCCCATGGACCACCTTGCTCAACTTCTTTTCCTTCGTAATCGATGCCGCGGCGTCTTAAATCATTCTTGATAAGCTGGGCAATTGGGCTTTCTTTAACAAACGTTGTAAGTACCTTTGTCTTTAATCCAAGCGCTGCTGAAATACTTAAAACATTGGTTTCAGCACTGGTTGCTTGCATATGAAAAAGCGAAGATGTATGAACGGGTTGACGATCAACAGGTGTGATACGTACCCCCATCGATGAAGGTGACATAAGGGCATACATGGCATGTGATTTGAACTGCATGATGATCTCTCCTTTTTTGATTAAAAACCTTTATAAAGCAATTGAAGATGTCTACCAATATGTTGATAGAGCATATCACTGTAGACTTGAGCTTCTTTTTTCCACAGATTATATAACTGATCTTTGAACACAAAGCGACCTTGTGTATCCTTATAGGCTAGTATAAAACCATAGGTAATATGAATCAATTGTCTTGCATCATTATGTTTAAAGAGTTCAGGAAGATTAGAATCTTTTAATGTCGAGAGATCAGGAATGCGTGTTAAATCGGTTGTGACATGATAAAACTTCTTTGCTTCTTGGAACATAGACAATGCATAGGCATGAATCTTGCGATAGAGTTTTGGATCACACGTTGCTACAACACGCATCGCTTCAAGCCAGTTCGTTCCCGCTGTTTTGACATGGAAATGACCTTGTGTGTAACGTCCAACGAGTTCAAAGATTGAGAACTTATCTGAACCGGAGTGAATACTTAATTTATAGCCGAATTCACGTGCAATCGCACTATGAATCTTCAATTCTTCTTCGAATTGCTTCAAATCACCAACATAATCAACACCTTTTTGGAATTCACCACAAAAGCGAGGTGCCATGGTATCGAGTTTGACACCACGAAGTGCAAGTTCATTCGCAACAAAATAATGTTGAGTAGGTGAAGTTGGTGTGCCTGTTTCATCGATAGAAAGTTCAAAATTGGCGTTAGCCTTTTTCTCTACAAAATAGGTTTGGTAGATGAGTGCTGCATAATCGATGGCTTTTCCATATACCAGGATACAGCGTTTGAGTTCTTCTTCGGTAAATTCAATGGTGTGTCCTTCAATTTGAAATGCATGTTTTAAATAGCGATCTTTGTGAAGCTCACCAAGTGAACATGCTTCATCAACCTGTTCTTTGGTCATCTGTTGAACATCATTACGAATATATTCACTGCAATCCAGTGTAATCATTGAAAAACCGAGTGATAGTGCATATTCGATTTCTGATGGCTTTTTCAAGTGATCGCCATCCGCTCCAAATCCTCGCTTATAGCCATCACGATACACT
The DNA here is from genome assembly GCA_937983315.1 of uncultured Acholeplasmataceae bacterium. Lineage (GTDB taxonomy): Bacteria > Bacillota_I > Bacilli_A > Acholeplasmatales > Acholeplasmataceae > Peloplasma. The sequence goes on from CALKAH010000014.1 coordinate 2,403, forward strand.
GCAAATGAAGCTGAATCTAAGACATCTTCATAACGACGATGCGTGAGATTGAGTTCTCGAATGGATTGTTGTGCAAAAATAGGATAAGCATCGTACTCGTTAAAGACGCGAATATGTCCGGGTGTAGCAATCCCTAATCGGTCACCAAGACCAAAGCTTCTTGGTTTATTGAGAACAGGGATAGGTTTTGTAAAAGGAAAAAATTCACGCAAAAGGTTACCATGTTCATGAGTAAGCTCAGCAATCACTGCAGGTTTTGATGATAAGGTGATGAATTGACCTTGAAAACGATGAGCATGCTTTCCACATGCCATCAAGACATCACGATCATCTTCCTTTTTCATCCATACCCATGTATCCTCAAAACAGTTAATCGATAATGGATAAATCAGATTGCTCTCTTTAGAAACTTCTGGTAACTCTTTAATTAGCATGTCAAGTGAATTCATTGTATCGTCCTCGATTCTATTTCATCATCAAACGTGGGAAAAAAGATACATCAAGCACCCCTCATCCAGTTGACCCAAAGACAGTCCGTATATATAGACGGTGTCTATGATTATAAATCCAATTACATTGTATCATGGATAATTAAGATGTGTCAACGCTTACCAGTCATTCACATTCTCTTTTTCTGCTTTGATGCAAAAATATTGATGTGTGATTGTATCAACAGTGAGAACTTACTTAGGATAGGCGATATTCTTAGGCATGTACCTTTCATGGATAACTCGATAGTGTGGTTGATAATACTTTCTATAATGCTCACTGTGATGTAATGCTGGATAATGTTTTAAGCGATACTCATCGATGAATGGTTGAGATGTCTTCGTGTCTAAAGGTAGTCTTTGATCATTGATCATATCAGATAGTAACTTCAGAGAGTCTTCCATAAGTTGATCTAGAACATGTAGATCACGACGAACATCAAGTATACTCGAATGAAACATGTTTGCAGCTTGTTCAATCGTCAGTTTCGATTGTTTAATCATCCATAAATCCATGCGATAATAACCTTCACCAAGAGGTATCCAATCATCGTGACATTCGCAGTTTTCGATTTCGCTTAGTTCTTGTTGAAGATCGTTCACGATTTGTTCTAGAGAAGGTTGGTTATAGAGATGATGCGGTCCATATACCATCTGATGCAGTCGTTTTACATGATCAATGATATCCATCATCGGATATTTAGTTTGATGAAACATAAAGAGTTCGGTTGAAGTCATGATGTCACCTTGATCCATTCAAATTAATCTCATTATAACATGATGGTGAAAAAACCACGAGTGACCACGATCATGGTGTTGTATAATGAAACTAGGTTGTACCTTATGAAGGAGTGATTTTATGCCTTATATCATCCTTGCAAGCGTTCTATTCTCTTTCTTTATTCTATTCTTAATCATTCGAACGCTTATGAAAAAACCTAAAGATCACCACGAAGAAAAAAAGATTTGGACTATCGATGCGAATCATGCCTATCAATCACTTTCATCGATGATTCAGTTTCCAACTGTTTCTTATGAGAATCGAATGAAAGTTGATCAACACGCATTTGAATCGTTAAGAAGTTATTTAAAAGAACGTTATCCATTGCTCCATCAACATGCAACCTTGTCGATGCATGGATTAGGCATGCTCTATCATCTCAAAGGAAAGGAATCGGGTCAACCGATTGTACTCATGAGTCATTACGATGTCGTGCCTGTAGTGGAAGGTTGGAAGGATGATCCTTTTTCAGGCAAAATTGGTGAAGATACCATCTATGGTAGAGGAGCACTTGATACCAAGCATAGTTTAAACGCAATCTTAGAAGCGATTGAATGGATGCTATCAAAGGACAAAGTATTCAACCATGATCTCTACTTAGCTTTTGGTGGCGATGAAGAAACATATGGTTCATCACAGATTAACATTGTTGAATATTTCAAACAAAACCATATCAAACCCTATCTAGTCCTTGATGAGGGGGGAGCAATCGTTTCAAATATATTCCCAGGTGTTCATAAAAAGACCGCTGTTGTTGGTATTGCTGAAAAAGGATTTATGAACCTTGAACTTCGTGTTAAAAGCCGTGGTGGTCATGCATCTACACCTCCCAAAGATAGTCCACTGTCAATCCTTGCTAAGTCTATTCAAAAACTTCATCGACATCCTTCATTTAAGCTGAGACTTACACCACCTGTACAATCACTTTTCGATCATGTCTCACCGTATTCAACATCGTTTGTCATTCGGTTATTATTTGCAAATCTTTGGTTTTTTCTTCCTTTTGTCAAATGGATGGCTAAACTCACAGGTGGTGAACTCTTATCTCTTTTCCAAAC
>CALKAH010000015.1 GCA_937983315.1 uncultured Acholeplasmataceae bacterium
ACGATATCGTATTCGGTGACTGGAGTTCAGACGTGTGCTCTTCCGATCTTACGACAACGCAGCTGTGATCTTTAAGTATGATGGACAAAAGTTTACCGAAAACCATCAAATCTTAAATCATAAAGTCGCAGTTGATATGGTGATTCACGGCCTTTTATCTCGTGAAATCATTAAGTCTTTAGATGAAATCAAAGGTGTAGGACACCGCGTGGTTCAGGGTGGCGAACTGTTTAAAGAATCCGCAATCATTGATGATTCCGTCATTGAAAAAATCGCAAGCCTTTCTGATTTAGCACCTCTTCATAATCCAGCAAACTTAACAGGTATTCATGCATTTAGAGAAGCACTTCCCCATGTCATTCAAGTTGCCGTCTTTGATACCACCTTCCATCAAACGATGAAAGAAGATGCTTATCTTTACGCAGCACCCTATGAATGGTACCAAAAATATGGTGTAAGAAAATATGGTTTCCATGGAACATCTCACCAATATGTTTCACAGCGCACTGCAGAACTCCTTCATAATCCTAAAGCGAAGATTATCGTGTGCCATTTAGGTAATGGAGCATCGATCTGTGCAGTTGATGGTGGTAAATCGGTTGATACATCCATGGGATTAACCCCACTTGAAGGTATCCCCATGGGGACACGTTCAGGAAATATCGACCCCGCTGTGTTGATGCTTGTATCTTCGAAAGAAGATAAGACGTATGGTGAAGTCTTAGATGAGCTCAATAAGAAGTCTGGTTATCTTGGTTTATCAGGATTTTCCAATGACTCAAGAGATATTATCGATGGCATGAACCGTGGTGATTACCGTGCAACCTTAGCTCATAGCATTCAAGTGAAAAGAATAGCTGATTACATCGGATCTTACTATGTTTACATGGGTGGATTAGACGCGATTGCATTCACGGCTGGTATTGGTGAAAATGCACCCGAAGTTAGACGTGATGTCATCAAGGCGATTAAGGTTTTAGGTATTGAGCTTGATCCCGTTGAAAATGAAAAACGTGGTGAACGCATGATTTCAACACCAAACTCGAAGGTGAAGGCCTTCATTGTACCTACCAATGAAGAAGTCATGATTGCACGTGAAGTCATGAGATTAGAAAAATAAATTTCTTAAGAGGGCGAAAGCCCTTTTTTGTTTTGATTTCATCAACCTTTTCATCTTCATGTTATACTTATGCTAGGTGATAACATGAATGAACATATCAAAGTGAATGATAAACTTGATTTAGAGATCAAACGCATGGGAATTAATGGCGAAGGGATTGCATACTATCAAAAGTTAGCCATCTTTATTGACCAAGCCATACCCGGAGAATTGATCGAAGCAAGTATCGATGAAGTCTATGATAATCGTGCACTTGCACATATTGAATCGATCAAACAACCAAGCGTTGATCGAAAGACGCCTTTTTGTCCTGTCTATGAGACGTGTGGAGGATGCCAAACCCAACACATCAACTATGAAGCAATGCTTCATCATAAACGAGATATCCTCTTAAAGAGCTTTGATCGTTATGCAGGACTCAAGATTACTGAGAAGAAAGTCAAACCTACGATAGGGGCTAAAAACCCTGAACATTACCGGAACAAAGCATCACTGCCCATCCAATACATCAAAGGAAAGAACCGTTTTGGGATGTATGCGAAAAACTCCAATCAGTTTATTAACATTGAGGGATGTCCCGTACAACATGATGTGATCAATAAGGTTTTAAGAAAGATCACATCACTGATGGATACCTTTGGTATTCAAGCTTATGATCCAAAAACCAAACAAGGCTATGTGAGACATCTTGTCGTGAGAATTGCTGAACACACAGGTGAAGTTCAGGTTTCATTTATCATGCTTAAAAAGTCCAATCGTTTAGATGACTTAACCAAGAAACTCATCGAAT
>CALKAH010000016.1 GCA_937983315.1 uncultured Acholeplasmataceae bacterium
GGCATGATGATTTGACGTCATCCCCACCTTCCTCCAGTTTATCACTGGCAGTCTCGCTAGAGTCCCCAACTTAATGATGGTAACTAGCAATAAGGGTTGCGCTCGTTGCGGGACTTAACCCAACATCTCACGACACGAGCTGACGACAACCATGCACCACCTGTCTCCCCGGATACCTCCGCTTTATCTCTAAAGCATTGCGGGGGATGTCAAGACCTGGTAAGGTTCTTCGCGTATCATCGAATTAAACAACATGATCCACCGCTTGTGCGGGGTCCCGTCAATTCCTTTGAGTTTCATACTTGCGTACGTACTACTCAGGCGGAGCACTTATTGCGTTAACTACAGCACAGGGTTTCCCCTACACTTAGTGCTCATCGTTTACGGCGTGGACTACCAGGGTATCTAATCCTGTTTGCTCCCCACGCTTTCGTGCCTCAGTGTCAGTTGTGGCCCAGCAAGCCGCCTTCGCCACCGGTGTTCCTCCATATATTTACGCATTTTACCGCTACACATGGAATTCCACTTGCCTCTACCACACTCAAGCCCGCCAGTTTCTTTAGCATCACAGCGTTGAGCGCTGCACTTACACCAAAGACTTAACGGGCCACCTACGCACCCTTTACGCCCAATAATTCCGGATAACGCTTGCCCCCTATGTATTACCGCGGCTGCTGGCACATAGTTAGCCGGGGCTTATTCAAAAGGTACCGTCAATCTGGCTTTTCCGCCAGCCATTCTTCCCTCTTAAAAGAACTTTACATACCGAAGTACTTCGTCGTTCACGCGGCGTTGCTCGGTCAGGGTTTCCCCCATTGCCGAAAATTCCCTACTGCTGCCTCCCGTAGGAGTTTGGGCCGTCTCTCAGTCCCAATGTGGCCGTTCAACCTCTCAGTCCGGCTACGCATCATCGTCTTGGTGGGCCATCACCCCGCCAACTAACTAATGCGCCGCAGGCCCCTCCTCAAGCGTACCCTTGCGGGTCCTTTAAAGCCCCAGAGATGCCTCCAAGGCTCCTATCCAGTCTTAGCCATCGTTTCCAACGGTTATCCTCGTCTTGAGGGCGGGTTACCCACGTGTTACTCACCCGTTCGCCACTCACCGGTAAACCGGTGCGTTCGACTTGCATGTATTAGGCACGCCGCCAGCGTTCATCCTGAGCCAGGATCAAACTCTCCATAAATTTATGTTTTGTTTGTTGATAGCTCTATTTTTTTACTTCTTTTTAATCTCGATACACTCATCATCATTCAGTTTTCAAAGACCTTCTCGCACTTCCCCTCGTCGGGCGTGCTTTTTTATTCTACCACTTACAAACTACGTTTGTCAACAGATAATTTGACTTTTTTAGGTTTCATTTGCTTTGTGGTGCTTAGTGTCGCCCTTTTGGGAGTGACCTTTATCATTCTATCGTATTTAAAACTTAAAGTCAATACTTTTGATAACAAAATTTCACGTTCATTTTCATCATGTCATAATGGCTTTAAAAAGCCCTCAAGTGACCTTGAAGGCTTGAAGTTCAAAGGAAAGAAAATGATCTAATCAAAGATAAAGGGATGAATGGATCATCCCTGAATGAGTCTTAATATATCATTATAGGTCACAAAGACAAATAAACCGATTAAAAGGAAGAACATGACGTTATTGATGGTGTTTTCAAGTTTACGATTGAGTGGTTTTCTCGTGATTGCTTCAACACCAAGAAAGACAAGTCGTCCACCGTCAAGTGCAGGAATCGGCATCAGGTTAAGTAGACCAATGTTAATCGAGAGAAATGCCGTGAAACTTAAGATGGATAATAGTCCCTGAGAGGTTGTCTGTGATACTAAACTAAAGATACCTACAGGACCTGAGAGATCACCTAAGCCTAAATTTTCTTGGCGATCAAAGAGTAAACCTAATGTATTCAAGACTTGCATCACATTATCACCTACTTCTCTAAAAGGATAGAGAAGGGTATATCCAATATTAAACGATGATGTCGGTGAAATACCTAATTGGAAAACGAGGCCTTGATAACCCAGTTTGGTCAGTGCACGTTCACTGATCATATCATAGGTCGTTTGTCTTTCAACACCTTCACGCAAGTATGTGACGGTTAATGTTCCCCTGGTGTTGACTTTAAAATAAGCGATGATATCGTCCCAGTTGTTGATTTCAACTTCATCACCATCAATTGATAAATGGGTAATGATGTCACCAGCTTCTAGATCACCTTCAGAGGTTGCACGACCAGATGCTTGACCGATGATTGCTTGGTCAGTATAACGAATACCTTCAGAAGTCACATTGGTCAATCCTGCGGTTTGAATGATGACCATAATGGATGTTGTTTCGGTAAATGGTTGATCCTCACGCGTGTAAGATAAGGTTACTTCAGTACTGGATAAATTCTTCATCACTGATGATAAATCATTCCAACTGGTGATGGGTTCTCCATTGATTTCAGTAATCACGTCTCCAACCTGAAGTCCTAATTCATATGCAGGTGATCCCTGGCCAACAAAACTGACTTCACTTGAGTCTAAATTCGGTTTAAAAGCAAAGAAACCAATGATGAGAAATAAGACAAACGCGAGGATAAAGTTCATCAATGGGCCTGCAAAGATGACTAAGAAACGCTGCCAAAGTGTTTTACTTTCAAAACTTTTTTCACTGGGTGTAATCCACATTTCTCGTTTTTCTGATAATCGATAAATCGCATCTCTTAATACAGGTAAATGTTTGATCTCGCCACCAATGTTTAAATCGATATAAAGAGGATCGAAATCTTTACCATAAAGATCGTAAGCTGAAACCACTCCGATGAGATCGCTTGGGATTTGATCTGTCAAATGGATATGGGTCACTTGACCAGATTGGTTCAATTTGACACCAATGACTTGATCTTTTTTGATGAGAGCATCTGAGATAGCTTCACCAGCCATTGAGACATATCCACCGATGGGGATTGAACGAATAGAATAAACGGTCTCACCTCGTCTGGTTTGCCAAATGGCTGGACCCATACCGATGGCGAATTCATGACATAGTATTTTTGCACGTTTTGCAAAATAGAAATGGCCAAGTTCATGGATCAATATGATGACGCCTAAGACGAGAATAAAGACGATGAGATTAAGAAAAAACATAGACTACCTCTTTTCATAACGGCGAAAGAGTTCTTCTTGAACATCTTGATCCGTTTGGATAATGGTTTGAAGCGTAGGATGGTGTTGATTTTTAAATGATTGAACCGTTTCGATGACTAATCGTTCGATGTCAAGAAACGCAATTTTTCCTTGAAGAAAAAGTTTAACGGCTGCTTCATTACTTGCATTCATGACAGTAGGGAGTAATCCACCTTCCTCACCGACACGATAGGCAAGGTCTAATAATGGATATCGTTTGAAATCCATCGGAGAAAAATGGAGATCCTGCAAGTCCAAGTGATGAGGATAATTCGTCCGATGGGGATAGTAGAGTGCATAAGCAATGGGGATTCTCATATCGGATAAAGATAAACTTGCTTTAATCGTCCCATCGTTGAAATAGACAAGTCCATGAACCACGGATTCGCGGTGCAATACAGTCTTTATCTTTTCATAGGGTAAGTGAAATAAATGATGAGCTTCGATCACTTCAAGTCCTTTGTTCATCATGGTTGCACTGTCAATCGTGATCTTCGAACCCATCGACCAATTGGGATGTTGAAGGGCTTGATCAATGGTGACATGGCTGAGTTGTTCGCGTGATAAATCACGAAAACTACCCCCACTTGCAGTAATCACGAGATGATCGATATCAAGAACTGACTCACCCTTTAAGACTTGCCAGATGGCTGAATGTTCACTATCGATAGGGTAGAGGTTAACATGATAGGATTCAACAAGTTCATTGATGAGATCACCAGCCATGACCAACGTTTCTTTATTGGCAAGTGCGATATCTTTTCCTGAGGTAATCGCACGCACTGTTGGCATTAAACCTGCAGAACCCGATAATGCGTTGATGAACAAACCTTGTTTGGGATAGGATGCAAGGATGATCAGTCCTTCATCATCTGACACAAAACGAATCTGTGGATATTTTTGTTGATATCGGATCAGTTGATCGTGATGTCTTAAGCATGCAATCTCAACGTTAAAGCGGTTTAAGATCGTATCGTTAATCGCGTCATGTTGCGATAAGGACACACCAACAAGCTTAAAGGACGATGGATCTTTTTCGATGACTTCCAAGGTTTGCAGCCCGATAGATCCTGCTGCACCTAATAGGTAAAGATGCTTCATACGATAATGGCTGGGAATGCACGATAGATGAGTAGAAACACAGCTGTTAAGAACAGTGCAACAAATAAAACGGAGTCAAAGCGATCAAGTAATCCACCATGACCAGGTAAGATCGTTCCAAAATCTTTGATGTTATAGGTGCGCTTTAAGCGTGAAGCCACGAGGTCACCGATTTGTGCAAAGATACTGCCTAAGAATGTAACAGGTACAATAATGAGTGCTTGTACCCATAATGGATTGGATTCACCCAGTGATGAGAAATTATCAAGTAATGTGAGTTCGCCTGTTGAATTGAGCATATCTCCTAGCCATGTCCCTGGATAAAAGACATATCCATAAAAGAGAGCAAATGATGATGCAATGATCGTTGCCAACACGGTACCCGCAATTGCACCTTCCCATGATTTTTTGGGTGAGATGTGTGGAGCCATTTTGTGCTTACCAAATTTCATACCAAAGAGATAAGCAAAAATATCGGTTGCTGATGTAATCAGGAATAAATAAACGATAAAGCGAACACCTAAAAAGCGAAGAATGACAATGGATGCTGCACCTAATCCAATGTAATTGACAATGGTTAATGCTTTACCCACATCTTCACCATTGAAATCACGGAAGAGGACAAGAAATGAAAAGAGAACTAAGGTAATCAAAGGGATTGTGATGGATAATGCTCCATTGGCTTCAAGAGGATTATGTTCCGCACTTCCCAAAACACCACCAACAGAAAAGAACGTCGCTAATGCTAACAACGAAATACCGATTTTCGGTAAGACTTGAAACTTCTTCTTACTTTCATACATTCTAATCAGTTCATGTGCGGCAATTAAGACAAATATTGACATCACGACTTGAAAAAGTTCAAGAAAAATCTCGATGCTGACAATCGGGATGAGTATGGCGGCGAGTACAATACCTGTAATTAAGCGGTCTTTCATGATGTCAATCCTCCAAAACGACGCTGTCTTTTTTGATAATTTTTTAATGCTTTGATTAATTGTTTTTCATTAAACGCAGGCCAATGTACTTTTGCAAAATAAAACTCTGCATAAGCAACTTGCCATAATAAGAAATTCGATAGACGCATCTCTCCACTTGTTCGAATGAGAAAATCAACGGGTTCTTTAACCATGAGCTCTTTTTCTAATGATTCGACAGTGAGTGGCTTTTCAGCTCGATTAAATGCTGTAATCAGTTCATCGTAAGAGCCATAATCGGCACAAATCGTCAGTTCAAATCCTGCATGGTGCTTGGTTTTATCTTCGATATCTTCAATCACTTCAAGAAGCTCTTTTGAAAACCGATCTCTTCGTCCAGCGAAGGTGATTTTATAATCAATTTCATGAATCCGATGTTTATATTCATGATACATCTCGATAGGTTTCGTCATTAAATAATGAACTTCATCCTCTGGACGTTTCCAGTTCTCTGTTGAGAAAGCATAGACAGATAATTTCTGAATACCCCATTTTTTACAGGCATTCGCAATGGTAAAGAGATTTCGTCCACCCATATAATGACCAAAAGAACGAGGTTGCCCCAGTTTTTTTGCCCAACGGCCATTGCCGTCAAGGATGATTGCGAGATGTTTGGGAATATTCGTTAATTTCATGATCGGTCGTATCGACCATTCACCTCAAATTCTTGAGGAGACATACTCCTACTTTTTACATTATACATGATTTTGATGAACATGAGGTATGTATACATCGTTTTAACACATTTAACCAAAATGCATGGAAAAAAAACCGTATCTCACGAGAGATACGGGGTTTCATTAAATCTTGAGAAGATCTTCTGACTTGTATTTCACTTCATCATCCACTTTTTTAACAAACTTATCGGTTAAATCTTGGATGTCTTGAAGATAACCCTTTTCATCATCTTCAGTTAACTCAAGCCGTTTGATGTGTTCATTACCATCGCGACGGACGTTTCTTACACCAACCTTGGCATGTTCACCAAGCTTTTCGACTTCTTTAACGAGTTCACGGCGTCTTTGTTCAGTCAGTGGTGGTAAAATCATGCGTAATCCAACACCATCATTTTGAGGATTAATACCAATATCAGAGGCTTGAATAGCATGCTCAATTGTCTTGAGTGCGGAGCGATCAAAAGGCTTAATGTAGAGTTGATTGGCTTCTGGAACAGAAATGGCAGCCACTTGTTTTAAAGGTGTATCTGCACCATAGTAATTGATCGAGATTCGATCAAGAATTGCAGGATTTGCACGACCAGTACGTACGGTTGCAAATTCCTTTTTCAAGACTTCAAGCGTCTTGGTCATATGATCTTCACATTCCATTAAGATTAAATCTGCTTGTTCACTGTTCATTTATTTTTCCTCCCATTTAACTAAGGTTCCAATTGGTTCCTGTAAAACGGCTTTCTTCATGTTACCGTAGGTATTCATGTTGAAAACGAGAATGTCAATCTTATTTTCACGACAGATTGATGCTGCTGTTTGATCCATTACAGCAAGCTTCTGTTGTAAAACTTGTTCCTGTGAAAGATGGGTAAACATGGTGGCATCTTGATGTTTTCTTGGATCTTTATCATAGACACCTTCGACACCATTTTTTGCCATCAAGATAATATCTGCATTCAGTTCTGCAGCGCGTAGTGCAGCTGCGGTGTCTGTAGAGAAGAATGGTGAACCAGTCCCTCCAGCAAAGATGAGTACGCGTCCTTTTTCAAAGTGACGCATCGCGCGTCTTCTGATGTAGGGTTCAGCAACCGCTGAGATAGGTAAAACAGTCATCACACGGGTTGGGACAAGAACAGATTCGAGTGCATCTTGCAAAGCTAAGCTGTTCATAATTGTTCCTAACATCCCCATATAATCGGCTTGAGCACGATCCATACCGAGCTCTTCACCTGTTTTACCACGCCATAGATTACCTGCTCCTACAACGATACCAACCTGAACACCGAGCTCATAGATTTCTTTGATTTCGGTGGCAATTCCCTTGACTGTAATTGGATGGATGCCATAGGTTCCATTCCCTTTCAGTGCTTCACCACTCAGTTTTAAGATGACTCTTTGGTACATATGCCACACCCCTCAAAAAAGATTATTTACGAACCTGTGCCATAACTTCAGCTGCGAAATCTTCCTGCTTCTTTTCGATGCCTTCGCCGACTTCAAGACGGATAAAGCTTAAGACTTGATTCTTGTTATTCTTGAGGTATTCACTCACCTTGATGTCAGGATCTTTGACGAATCCTTGATCGACAAGGCAGATGTCTTGAAGGTATTTGTTCAAACGACCGATCACCATTTTGTCAACGATGTTTGCAGGTTTACCTTCTTGAAGTGCTTGTTGAGTTAAAATATGCTTTTCATGTTCTAAGGTTTGTTGATCAACTTGAGTGCGATCGAGATATTGTGGTTTTTGAGCTGCAATATGCATCGCAATGTCTTTTGCAACATCTTCGTTTTCAGCTGCTAAGACCGCGAGAACAGCGATACGTCCACCCATATGTTTGTATGCACCAAAACCTTGGCCAGCTTGCTTTGTGATGCGTTTAACGCGACGAAGAGAAATCTTTTCACCGATGGTTGCTGTTGCATCTGCGAGTAATGTTTCAATGGTTTTTCCATTGACTACCAGTTGAAGTGCTTCTTCATCTGTTTTGACGTTTGACTTGACGAGTGCTTGTCCTACAGTTTCAATTAACTCAAGAAATTGTGCGTTTTTAGCCACGAAATCTGTTTCTGAATTGAGTTCATAGATGACTGCTTCATTGCCTGAAACAACCACTGAACATAGACCTTCCGCAGCGATGCGTCCAGCTTTTTTAGCTGCTTTAGCAATCCCTTTTTCTCTTAAATAATCGATGGCTTTTTCCATATCCCCTTGGGTATGTTCCAAGGCGCCTTTGCAGTCCATCATGCCTGCACCTGTTTTTTCTCTTAATTCTTTAACCATTTGTGCTGTAATTGCCATGGGTAAATCCTCCTTTAGGTTCACTTCTATTATATGTTATTTTGATAAAATAAAGGGGATAAATTATCCCCTTTTTAGCAAGTTTATTTGAGTGCTTCAATGAGTTCTGCTTTTTTAAGGGTTGAAGTACCGGTGATGCCGCGTTCTTTAGCAAGTGCACGCAGTTCAGCAACAGTCATTGCCTCAAGTTCTTCTGCAGTTAATCTGGATTCTACGACAACTTCTTCAGCTGCTTCTGCTTGAACTTCTTCAACTTCAACAACTGCTTCTTTTTGTCTTGCAGGTCTTTCCGTTCTTTCTGGTCTTTCGGTTCTTTCTCTCTTGGGTGCTGCTGATGTGATGGGTTCATCTTCAAACTTTTCAACAACGCCACCTTGAGCTTCGATCACTGCATTTCCCATGACCCATGCGATAAGCTTAACAGCTCTGATTGCGTCGTCATTGGCTGGAATGATGTAGTCAACATCATCGGGATCACAGTTGGTATCAACGATACCGAAGACTTTGATGTTTAATTTACGTGCTTCTAAGATTGCATTCTTTTCTTTGCGTGGGTCAACGATGAAGATCGCTTCTGGAACTTTCTTCATTTCCTTGATACCACCTAAGAATTTTTCAAGTCTTTCACGTTCATGCTTTAATTGTTGAACTTCTTTTTTCGGAAGCTTTTCAAAAATACCATCTGTTTCCATCTTGTAGAGATCTTGTAATCTCTTAATCCGACGACGAATGGTCTTGAAGTTGGTGAGAGTTCCACCAAGCCATCTTTGATCAACGTAGTATTGACCTGTACGATTAGCTTCTTCTTTGACTGCTTCTTGAGCTTGCTTCTTAGTACCAATGAAAAGTACCTTTCCGCCTTCTTGAACGATGTTGAAAAGTGCTTGATATGCCTTTTCGATTTCTTCAGCTGTTTTCTTTAAGTCAATGATATAAATACCATTGCGTGCAGTGAAGATGTAGGGTGCCATTTTAGGATTCCAACGACGTGTTGCGTGTCCAAAATGTACGCCTGATTCCAATAATTGTTTCATTGAAACGACTGCCATGTTTTAGTTCTCCTTTTCGTTTTTTCTTCTGCATCACTATGTATCCTCCACCCTTTAAGGGCACTTGGTGGACCAAACATGATGCATGCTTATTTTCATAGCCTTAATAAATATAACATATTTAAGGTTCATTTGCAAGTCAATGCATGTGGAAAAATGACAAAAAACAGTTGAAAAATCAATGTCCAGACGATCCAAAGCCACCTTTTCGTTCATTCGTGCGTACTTGATCATCGGTTGTTTTGAGGTAATGCATAAAGATCCCTTGTGCCACACGTTCCCCTTTTTTGATGGTTACTGGTTGTTCACTGATGTTCATCAAGGGAATCATGATGTGTCCTTCATTATCAGCATTTCCGTAATAATCAGCGTCGATGATACCTACTGAATTGGACATCATCAATCCACGTTTGATGGCTAATGAAGAACGTGGAAAGATAAAGAGCGCTTCATCTTTTTGCATCATGACTTTCAAACCTGTTGGAACAAGTTTAATCGCTTTTGGTTCAATCGTGACCTCTTCAATCGATGATAAATCATAGCCTGCAGAACTATCGGTTGCACGAATGGGAATGATGGGGTTAAGGTGCTGAAATGCAGTCACAACTTCAAATTTTCTCATGTTTTAAAATCTCCTTTATATGATGAAGGACTGCATTCTCGCGAAGAAGAACGGTTTTAAGTCCTCGTTGTTGATGTCTAGCATCATACCAGACTTTTTGATTATGATGGATAGCTTCATCGATGGATAGATAACGCGGTTCGAGACCATGAATTTGCTCTCTTTCCATCAGTTGCTGTGTCGATAGATCGGAAGAGCACACGTCTGAACTCCAGTCACCGAATACGATC
>CALKAH010000017.1 GCA_937983315.1 uncultured Acholeplasmataceae bacterium
TCATCGATGGTTGTGATGACATAGGGCTTTATGGGATTACCCTGTTTGTCCATATATCCAAACTCGATATACTTACGTTCGAGTTCACGTGTGATCAGTATTTTCGCATCATCAACGGCACTTCTCACATCAATACCATCAAAAACTACACGATTCCAAACATTGGATAATTCACGTTCGAGCTTATAACCTCCTGGAACTTTAGGCACTTCATGTAAATATTCCCATTGTTCTAGAATGGTATCAATATGGGCTTGTGGAATAGGCAATGTGCTAAACGCTTCAACATTTGCAGAATTCCATAAGAAACCATCGCCATAGGTTACTAATAGATTATAGATGAAATCCGTTTGTGTTGCTGCACTCATCCACCATTGCAATAAACGCCATGCTTCTTCTTGTCGATCGCTCTTATTAAAGATGACGCTTGCTTGTGCTGCACCGACATTATCTCTTCTAATATGTCCAGTTCCATCATCAAAACCAGGAGCTAATGCAATGTTCCATTTGTTCGCAATTTCAGGTGCTGCAAAGGTGAGTTGGACGTAGGTATTAAATCCACTGACACCGATGGGAATCGTTGTATCTCTAAAATCGTTGTAAAAATTAGGAACCTGCAAAGGTAAGCTGTAGAGTGTATAGAGATTGACCATCATGTTTATCCCGCGAAGTGCAGCTTCGGTATCGATGGTAACATCAAAACCATCTTGACTGTATAGATCGATGCCTTGTTGAAAGATAAAAGGTGCAGTTGCATTAAATCCTTTGAGTGAACTTTCTTGAGATAATGGTAAATAATAGTTCATTCCATAACGTTGTAACGTGGATAGAATACCTATTAGTTCATCGTAGGTATTAGGAACATCAATGTTTAGTGCTTCCATCACGTCTTCACGATAAAATGTTATATTAAAATCCTGTGTTTCCGGTAAACCAAAAACCATACCATCATGGATCATATTTAAAAATGATCCAGGCATAAACTGTGCAATCGTTTCTTCAAAGCCATCAAACTGTCTCATATCAGCCGCTGCACCGCGAAGTCCAAGCTCATAAGGAAGCCATGCTGAAATACCAGATCGGAAGAGCGTCGTGTAGGGCAAGAGTGTAGATCTCGGTGGTCGC
>CALKAH010000018.1 GCA_937983315.1 uncultured Acholeplasmataceae bacterium
GGTGTTATAATGCTATTAGATAATTTACAAAAATCTCTTTATCAAATAAAAAGTGCATTCAGGAGTGAACGCACGTATTAATGATCACATGTTAAGACTTCAGTATAAGCCATCACGAGTGGTCCTACACCTTTAGCATCGTTTTCAACGATGGGTTCAGACAAGTAGTAAGAAACACTTCCATCGCGGCGCAAGTTGTTTTCTGGACCTAATCCAGCGACTAAGCAAATGCCTCCAAGATTTAAATCTCCGTGTTTTTCCGATAAATAGGTACGGGTAATCCCATCAAAGATGGCAAGCCCTTTTTCTTTGTAATCCTTAGGGAGTGCACCAAGTCTTACGCCTTTGAGGATAGCATAGCTGATTAATGCACTACCTGAAGCTTCGAGGTAATTACCTTGATGAGGGCCTAAATCAACGACTTGATAGAAGAGTTTTGATATAGGATCTTGATAGAGAAGAAGACCATCGATAATCTCTTGAAGGAGTGGTGCAAAGAAGGTTTTTCTGACCTCCTCATCATGAAAATCCTCATAGACATCAGCGATTGCAACCACATACCACCCCATCGCTCTTAGCCAAAAGTTCTTGGATAATCCTGTATGTGGATCTGCCCAAAAGATTGATTTTGATGCGTCATATCCATGGTAATAAAGCTTTTTGGAGGGGTTAAACATGCGTGCTCTTACGACCTCAAACTGATGTTTGATATCCGCATAGTTTTTCTTTTCATTAAAACGCGTTTCGTATTTCGTGTAGAATGGTTGTGCCATGAAAAGACCATCGAGCCAAACTTGATTAGGGTAGATTTTTTTATGCCAAAAGTTGCCTTCATAAGTTCTGGGTTGTTTTTGGATATGGGCATAGGTGTAATCAATTGCTTTTTTATATTTCTCTTTGCCGAAGAGATCATATAAATCAAAAAGAACTCTTGATTCACAGATATCATCGGTGCTTAAGTTTTCACGCTCATAACCACGAATAGAACCATCTTCGAAGATATAATAATCGATAAATGATTGAACGAAGGTGATGTATTTTGGATCCTTCGTTCTATGATATAACGATACAAGTGATGTCATCATACAGCCATCGATATAATTCCAATGTGGTGCTTTTCCTGCGTTGATGGATTCAATGTTCCAAAGTGGACGTTCAGGTGTCGATTGTGTGATTAATTTGTCAATAAAACGATCGATTAAGGGAATCATGTGAAACCTCCAGTCACCCGTGATTATACAAGAACTCAAGCATTTTATCAAACGATTATGATGTTTTTATGATTCTTTGAAGAAGGCGTCTATCATGAGTCAACAAATGTCTATTATAAAAGAAAAAAGACTCAATTGAGTCTTAGTAGGATGCGATGGTTCCATCACATCTTTTTTCTGTACCACCGATGTATACACCCGTGATGGGATCTCTTCTAATGATCTGTCCTCTTCCAAAATGCCCTACATTGGGTTCAACAGACATCTCATGACCTTTTTTCATGAGACCATGAAGGATCGATGGATTGAATGAGGGTTCAACACTGATTTTTTTACCTTCAGTCCATTGAAAACGTGGAGCGTCAAGTGCCTGTTGTGGGTCCATGCCAAAATCAATCATATTCATCAGGACTTGAACATGGCCTTGAGGTTGCATAAAGCCACCCATAACACCAAACGGACCAATCGCGGTTCGATTCTTCATTAAAAATCCCGGAATGATTGTATGATAAGGACGTTTATAGGGTTCAACCACGTTACATGATGTAGGATTGATGGAAAAATTATGACCTCGATTATGAAGTGCTATGCCTGTTTGTGGAACAACGATACCTGAACCAAATCCCATGTAATTGGATTGTATCATGGAAACCATGTTACCATCCTGATCGGCTACTGCCAAATAGACTGTTCCAGATCCGATAGGTTTACCTGCCTGTGGATCAATTGCTTTAATTTTAATATCTTGGCTTCTCTTCCATGCATAATTTTTAGAAAGAAGGGATTGAATCGGGGTTTTCATCTTTTGTGGATCAGCCACATAGGCTAATCCATCCGCAAACGCGAGTTTAATCGCTTCAATTTGTTTATGATAGGTCGTAATCAGTTCTTTTTCCTTAAAGTTGAAATGTTCTAAGATATTGAGTGCCATGAGGGCAACGATACCCTGACCATTGGGTGGAAGTTCATAAACATCATAGCCACGGTAGGTCACATGGATGGGATCTACCCATTCCACTTTATAACGTTCTAGGTCTTCTTTTCTGAGCAAGCCACCTTGTTTACGGCTGGTTTGATCGATTAAATCGGCTATTCGACCTTTATAAAACGAAAGTCCAAGCGTATCAGCGATTTCTTCAAGTGTATTGGCATGATCTTTAAGTGTCCAAAGATCACCCTCTTTTGGAGCGTTTAATGCTCTCGTGAACGTTTCAAACCAAGATGAAAAGATTTCGTTTTTGAAGAGCTTTTGATAAATTGTATTGGCGTTTTGCCAGTTTCTAGCCACCGTTTTTTGGACGACAAAACCGTTTCTTGCATAATCAATCGCCGGTCTTAAGCAATCTTTTAGAGAAAGTACACCAAAGCGTTTTGAGAGTTCTACCCATCCCATCACACCACCGGGTACAGTGATTGGTATCCATCCATGTTTTGGCATTTCTGTGAGATTTCTTCGTTGAAGTTCATCCAAGGATAAAAGAGCTGGTGCGGGACCACTTGCATTCAGTCCATAGAGCTGATTTTTATACCATACAATGGCAAAATTATCTCCACCTATCCCATTGGATGTTGGTTCTGTGACAGTCAGTGCACTTGCAACAGCAATCGCTGCATCAATCGCATTACCTCCACGCTTTAAAATGTCCAAACCTGCCTGTGCTGCTTGTGGCTCAGACGTTGCAACCATACCATGTTTGGCATAGATGACATGACGATCCGATGAGACTTGATGTTTATGTTCCATGAATTCACCTCTAGATTCATTTTACGCTATCTTTGATAGGGTGTCAAATGCATAAAAAAAGGCGAATTAATCGCCTGAAGGTGCACGTTTTGATTGAATAATGGCTGTAATGATACCGATGATCAGTGCAATCAGTAGTGCAAACACACCAAAGACGGTATACATCACATCTGCAAAACTTCCACCAGTAACCGTTACGGTTTGTCCTAAAATAATCATCACGATGCCAAGCAAGATAAAGATTAAAGTTGGAATCCAAAACCGTTTTTTAAGTTTGATGACTTGATATAAACCAAAGAGAAAGATGAGACCTGATACAGATAAAACAGTGATGGTAAATCCATTCATCATAACACTCCTTTTATGTATGATTATAAACGAATTGTTTTGAAAGTCAAAGTTTATGGATTAAAATGTTTGTGGAAGAAATCATCAATCGTCATCACCGTGTTATAATAAATGCATTGGAGGATTTTGTATGCATACCATCACCTACCATCGGGATTCAGAAATCATTAAACATTTACTCAATAAAGATCCAATGCTTCACGCATTATTTATGCATAAAGAAAGCATTACTGTTCGTGTGAGTGATCGTTATTTTGAATCGTTAATCGATACGATTATTGCACAACAATTATCAGGAAAAGTCGCTACTGTTATTTCTAAGCGATTTTTTGACTATTTTCATGGGCACGTCACACCACAAGATTTATTGGATACTCCAGATGAACAACTGAGAACACTTGGTTTATCCTTTCAAAAGATTAAATATCTCAAGAGTTTAGCAGACTGCATCATCACAAAAAAAGTTGATCTTGAACATTTGAACCACCTAACAGATCAAGAAGTCATCGACATGCTCATTCAGATTAAAGGCATCGGTGTATGGACAGCACAAATGTTTTTAATGTTTTCATTAGGAAGAGAAGATGTCTTCTCAGTAGGCGATTTGGGTTTGAGAAATGCAGTTAAAAAACTCTATAACGATCCAGATTTATCCCATCAAGCCATTGAAAAGATTGCCGAAAAGTGGTCTCCATACCGTTCGGTTGTCAGTCATTTTTTATGGCACGCATGGGATGGAGAATAGGAGGACATATGAAAAAGCTCATCATCACGATCTTTGGTGCCACCGGAGATCTTACCTCACGTAAGCTTTTACCTGCGATCTCAAGATTATATGTTGAACATCAAATTCCTGAAGAAACCTTGATTATTGCATTAGGAAGAAGACCCTATTCAACCAAAGATTACCTACAAGAGATGCATCAGGCATCGAAACAAACCTTGGACTTAGGGACACTTGAAAAAATCACATACTATCATCAAATTGAAATTACACATGGCGATGAATATGGCAATTTAGTGTCATTAATCAAGTCACATCAATGCTCTGAAACAAAAGAACTGTATTATCTTGCGATTGGACCGGAACTGTTTCCTGATGTCGCTTATCACATCAACCAATCGGGTTTAGTCGTACAAGGAAATATCAATCAATCGATTGTTTTTGAGAAACCTTTTGGACATGATCTCGCCAGTGCGAAAGCAATCAACGGCATGCTATGGCAGTATTTTGATGAAAAACAAATCTATCGAATTGATCATTATTTAGGCAAAGAAATGATTCAAAATATCATGATGGTTCGTTTTGCCAATCGTATTTTTGAAGAAATTTGGCATAATCGTTCCATTAAAAGCGTGAAAATCATCGCTAAAGAAACCGATGGTATTTTAGGTCGTGCGGGATACTATGATCATTCAGGTGCGCTCAAAGATATGGTTCAAAGTCATCTTCTTCAAATGTTATCTCTTATCGCGATGGAAGTACCCATGAGTTATTTTTCTGATGATGTCAAAAATGAGAAAATCAAAGTTCTTGAACATTTGTCCTTCGATAAGGATGCCATGATTTTTGCACAATATGAAGGTTACCATCAAGAAAAAAACATTCCTCATGATTCTACCACTGAAACCTTTGTTTTCCTCAAAACATACGTACAAACACCACGTTTTAAAGGTGTTCCCTTTTATTTGATGACAGGTAAAAAACTTGACCAAAAGGAATCACTCATTATCATCGAGTTTGAAGAAACCTCTGAACAACGCAAATGGAATTTACCTCTTTCAACCAACAAGCTTTATATTAAAATTGCTCCGCAAGATGGTGTTGGACTGATTCTGAACTCCAAAGTTCCCGGATTGCGCGATGACGTTGAGGAAGTTGAACTTGAATATTGTGTCGCATGTAATGCTGTAGGTAATATGTCAGAAGCTTATGAAAAATTGCTTAAAGATATTACCGAACACCACAAATCTTTATTTACTCGCTGGGATGAAATTGAAGTATCGTGGAAGTTCATCGATCAAGTCAAAAAACATCAACAAAAACCGATCAGTTATCGCAATTATGACGATTTAAAACCGATGATTAAAGCACTGACAGGAGAAGATATGAAATGAAAATCTATGATGTCTCGATGCTGATTTCAGAAGATGTTCAAGTCTATAAAAACAAAGAAGAGAAAAAACCTAAATTTATCAATGCATCCAATTTTTCGAATAGTTCAGTTTATGAAACCAATGTTTGCATGAATTTGCATACAGGTACACACATGGATTTTCCTCTTCACATGAATAAAGATGGACAAAAGATCGGAAGAGCACACGTCTGAACTCCAGTCACCGAATACGATCT
>CALKAH010000019.1 GCA_937983315.1 uncultured Acholeplasmataceae bacterium
GATCTAGAAGCGATTCAAGCTGTTAACAAAGGACTTGAAGAGTACAAAGGAGCTTTAGTTGTTGCATCGCATGACCATAATCTTCTACAATCGGTATGTAATAAAGTTGTTGAAATTGCTGATTTAGGTTCTTATGTTTACGAAGGCACCTTTGATGAATATATCAGTAATCATGACATCAAAGAAAGAACACAATTACTTTATAAGAATACGATGAATTAAATCAAAAAGACTCAGCCTTTATTCAGAAGGCATGAGTCCTTTTTTCTTTTTAATCATCATCCAAACTTTCAATGCAAGATAGAGGATGAAGTATAAGTGAAAGATGAGACTTAACGGACTGACTAATAAGTAAAAATTATTTGGATTGATGGAGATATCAAATCCAAGATGGATGTAAATCATCAGATAAGCAAGATAAGCAAATCGGTGAAGCTTTTTCCATCGATCGGGTCGTATTCTTTTTCTAATAACCATGAAGGAACTTATGACAAGAGGAATCATGATGATGGATGCAAATAGTCCTGTTGGATTATATCCATAGAGTGCTAAAGATAGACGAACGATGCCGTGGGGAACCAGAAAGATAAAACCTAAAATAGCAAGATCACCGCGAACAAGAAGGATTTTCTTATAAAAAATACTCTTTTTGGGAAGAATTCCTGCAGTCATGACTAAAAGAAAGAATGCGAGAGTCACATGCCCAGAATCAATGATTGGACTGATTAGGGGGATGTCGATAAAGAAAATCATGGCTGATAGTATTAGAGCAACAATAAATATCCATCCGTTATGACGGTGGATCCATCGATTCAAAAAATGGATTATACCGTAAAGGAAAAGAGCAAGAATAAAAGCGATGTTCGCATTAAGAAATGCCATCATCAATCACCATCAACCAGTATACCAATTTTCGGAACTCGACTGAGGTTAGCAAGACCGTGTGGGGATTCATTGATGATTTCATCGGTTAAATCTTGACCAGCTTCAAATCCATTATGACCACCATTTTGCCAAAAGACAGAATCACTAACATCATAGATTTCACCGTTGACAGCGATATAGGCAGGTCTTCCTTCTTTTCCATCATAAAAACTTAATTCTTCTAAGGTTAATTCAATTAATTCATCTTCAGGAATCATCGTTTCTTCGTTCGATTGACACGCAGATAATCCGATGGCAACCAACACAACGATAAGCAATAATAATCGCTTCATCATCATCCCTCCTATTTAGCATTAGATTATCACGAATGATTATTTAATAAAAAGAAAGATGCACCATGAAATCATGTGTATTTATACTTGAACACACTACCGATGCAATCACTACTAGAAACGTCACGGATTATATTTACTTTATCGTATATTACTGATATTCTAAAGAAATCGGCGAAAGAAGGAAGTAAAATGGAAAAGATCAAGAAAGGATTCTTTGACTTGTTACATGGCGACAAACCAAC
>CALKAH010000020.1 GCA_937983315.1 uncultured Acholeplasmataceae bacterium
CCACCGAGATCTACACTCTTTCCCTACACGACGCTCTTCCGATCTTTCATGGTTTCAAGATACACTTCTGGTAAAATCATGCGATACGTTGAAGGCTCATCTTCAATGTAGGTCCTTAATTCTTGCCAGTATTCTGGTGAACTGGTGAACTGATCACAGGCAACAACGGCCCATTTAGATAGATCAGTTCCTTTTCGAGGAAGCAAGAAATCGGGAGCAATAATCGGTTGATGCTTGAACTTAAGCGACATAAAACAGTCTCCATTTCCTTTCGAGAGATTTAGGTCTTGATTGATTGCGTTGTATACGATGTATTAAAAGCGTCATCCATGACCTCACGACTGCAAAATGACGTTAAAAAAAGCCATATGCTAGTCATCGTTTTCTTCATCTTCATTGTATCATGTAAGCGCTTTTATATCAAGACCATCCCATGAATTCCCATCATGATTTCATATTTTCATTTTTGCATGAAAAAGTTTCATCTTTTACATAGTAAAAAAGCAAACCAGAAGGTCTGCTTGATCATTCAATCGATAGGATGGATTCATTGTATCTGATCACTTTTCAAGATGTCATGTTGAATGTGCTCATCCAAGAGATGATTGGCATCATCGATACGTCTTTGATGTCTTTTTTCCATAATCATGATGACATAGAGAAGTGAAACACCGCCTAAAAACAAAATACCATTAAAATCGAATAACGCTAATGGTGAAACCTCATAGAGAAAACCACCCAAAACAGGACCTAATACCATGCCTAATGAGACAAACGATTGGCGAAGACCCATGATGCTTCCATAGTTTCCTTCTTTTGCTTCTTTGGCAATATAACTTTGTTCAAGTGGGACATAAAGGGATCGAAACACAATATAGAGCATATAAACACTATACATTATTGTGATAAAAGGTTCAGCACGAAAGACATAAAAGACAATGAATGCGCTCAAAATATGCATGATCGCAATTACCCAAAGTTGCTTTTTCATCTTGGATACAAATCGTACTAAAAAGATGCTTGCAGCTAAAGATACAAAACCAGTGATCATTACATAGGTTCCTAAATCACTTTCAGAGTAACCTAAGTCAATAAAATAGATATCAATGTATTTAGATAGGTTGGTACTTGCCATATTCATCAGCGTAACTGAAATGAAGAAAAGTAATAAACGTTTATCAATCTTGGTAATCGACTTGAGTCCCTCAATCATGGATGGCTTTTGTCGGAAGGTTAATCTCACATTAACATCGCCTAAAAGAACGACGATAAGGAGAGTATAGAAAGCATTAGATATAGCTTGAATCAAGAAAACACGAGAGAGATTGGTTGTCCCAAAAAGAGCAATCATACTCGAGTTGGTGACTAGAAATCCTCCAATCCAATAGCCTAATGAAGCGCCTAACGTGGATGAAGCTGTGACATAAGCTAACCATTTTGCACGATCTTTTGCTTGGGTTTGTTCAACCAAGATCGCTGTAAAAATGGTAATTGCACTGACCACACCAAATCCTCCAAATAAACGGAAGATTACCATCCATACCGCATGTCCTGAATAACCAAAACCGATTTGTCCTAATGTATATACGGATAGTCCTAAAGCAATCCAAAGCTTACGATGACCCCGATCACTTAAAATGCCCCATAGAGGTGCTCCTACCATGAGACCAAACGACATTGCAGCAAAAAAAAGACCAAACATATAATCAGGAATTTC
>CALKAH010000021.1 GCA_937983315.1 uncultured Acholeplasmataceae bacterium
TGAGACCAAACGACATTGCAGCAAAAAAAAGACCAAACATATAATCAGGAATTTCGAGTGCTTTCACCAACGATGGTGTGATAGGATGTCCTAAATTGTGAATGACACCTTGTAGAAATAAGAACATAACAATCAGGATAAGATTTTTCTTCATAGACTCTCCATACATAATTCTATTATACTGAAATGTATGGGATTTTATCATGGAAAGCAATCGAAAATATTGCATATCATTTGCCTTTTTGACACATTCAAAAGAGAATAAAAAGTGAAAGGATGTGTTGATGTGAAAAAAGCGGAATACGATGTTTTAGGTATGCACTGTGTCAGTTGTTCAACTGCTATTTCCAAGTTATTATCCAAGACAAAGGGTGTCTCTGATGTTGAAGTCACACTTACTGAAAGTAAAATTGCGATTGAATACGATGAGAATGTCGTCGATGATAAAAAAATCGTTGAACAAGTTGGTCGTTTGGGTTATAAAGCCGTTGAACGTAAAAAGTAGGAACATATCGATGTTCCTTTTTTCTTATTCATCCATGCTATAATCATGGTGAGGTGACATCATGCGTCTTTTTGTGGGTATACCCTTACCTGAATCAACTCATCAGACGTTATCAGCGGTTCAAGATGAACTAAGACCATTTATCAAGCGTGGTCGCTTGACCGATCATACGCTTTTTCATTTGACCCTATTATTCATTGGTGAAGTGGATGCTAATCAAATTTCTATTCTAACATCTCATTTGAAAAATGGTCTTCAAACATTTCACCCATTTCAACTCAACCTCGCTTCATTAGGTACTTTTGATCGAGGTATTGAATCCGTGCTTTGGATCGGTATTCAACAACCACCCAAAATCCTTGACGAGCTTTCTAAAACGATTCAACACATCGTGAAGAATCTAAAACTAGAACCGAGTGATCAACCTTTTAGACCCCATATCACTTTGGGAAGACAAATCGTGTTGATCAATCATGGCGATCATCATCGTGTTCATGTACCCTCCATAAGTTTTGAGGTTAATAGAATTCATCTTTACTTAAGTCATCAAGTCGATGGAAAACTGACCTATACGCCTCTTGATACATACCACCTCATCTAGGTGGTTTTTTAATAAAAAAGGATGCACCAGCATCCTATTCGGGTTGTAACATACCTAGCATATCGAGATTGACGTCTTGATTATAATCGATGTTTTCATAGCCAAATCCATGAATTTGATTGAACTCACGAATAAATGTTTGTGTTCCATGAAGCTCAAAGAGTTCATGTTCTGACAAATGAAGCATCATTTCGATAGTCTCTTGTTGAACATCTTCTTTCATTTCAAGATGATCGAGTCGAATTCTACCTTCAACATCAACAATTCGTTTTTGCCCATAGACCATATCTCGAAAGAGACGCATCTTATGTTCAAGGATCGTTTCATGTAATCCTTTTCTCATCATCACATCAAATAAACACGAGACATAAACAGGCATCTGTGGAATAAAGACGGACGCTTTGGTGACGACAGCTTTTGATGATGAAATAAGTGCTTCGCCTTGGTATTTATCCTTTAAATATGCGTTCATGGTTTGTGCGGCTTGTTCTAAATCTTCTTTCGCTTTTCCTAAGGTACCCCCACGATAAATCTTATCTGTCGTAGGTCCTCCGATATAGGTATATGAAATGGTTTTAAATCCTGGGTTTAATAAATCATGATCAGCAAGTGCCATAATCCAATCTTTCCACGCACTGCCACCCATCACATAGACTGTATCCTTAATCTCGTCTTCTGTAGCAATACCAATCGATAAGTCTTTGACGTGTAAATCAGCTAAATCGATGGTTTTACCGAGTGCTTCTTCTCCAATCGCTTTAATGCTCGATTTCACAAGATTTCCTGTTTCTTCATTGAAACGTGCCCCTGCAGCAAGTGAGTAGATGACAAGATCGAGCTTTCCAAAGGTTTCTTGAATATAGGAGATGACATCTTTTTTCATGTGTGAACCGAAAGCATCACCGACAAAATCTTTATGGATATGCTTTGTTTCTTTTGCATAATGTTGAAAATAGATGTTATTCCACCATCCTGCTGTCCCTGTACGTTTTCCTTTAGGTGGCGTTTCAAAACTAATGTTTAATGTATCACTTTTCGCGCCATATGCTAAAGCAATACGCGACGATAATCCATAACCAGAAGAACCACCAATAATCAACACTTTTTTGGGTCCTTGAAAGGATGGGAGTTTTTTCGCTTCTTGGATTTGATCAAAAACAAATTGTTCACATCCTACAGGATGCGCATTTAAGAATATATTCGAACGGATGGATGGTTCAATAAGCATAGTATAACCTCTTCAAGATTTTCGTTTTAGTCAGTCGATATTGACTATCTATCATGATATCATAACTTGTTTAGATATTCAAAGTATTTCAGCAAAAAAGAAAGGGGCGCTGCCCCTTGATGATGACTTATGATTTGACTTGCTTTTTGAGATCTGCTTTACGATTGCGTCGTTTAATGTAGAAACGTAAGCCTAAACCTAGACCACCTGCTAAGATACCAAATGGTAAAACGGTGACTAAAATGATCATGAATTCTTCAAAGAAAGTCAATAACCCATTCCAACCACTGATGAACCCTTGTCCAACGCGTGCAATAAACGGTGATTCAGTTTCAAGACGTGAACCACGAAGTGTGATGTTAACTTCACTATAATCGACTAAGCTATCAAAGACAGCTAATTCCCCGTTTAAACGTTGTAATTCAACTTCTAAAGTCGATAACTGCCCATTGATCACAATCATATCCGAAAGGGATGCATTCTCATAGAGTTCTAAAAGACGATCAATCTGTGTTTCAAGCGCAAGAATCCGGTTTGATTTATCCTGATATTGCAAAGAAACATCGGTTCCTGTCTTATCAAATTGATAGACTTTGTAATCATCTCTAATCGCATCAATAAAGGCATCTAAACGTTCTGTTTTAATGCGCATCGTGAATGTTGCGTATGTATCACTGATCGATTCTCGATCAAACCATTCATCGGACTCTAAGCGCGATGAAAGGTCATCAATCGCTTCATCAAGATTTACCGTATTGATGGATAGATTGACTTCGTAAATGATTTTACGTATAGGTATGTCATCAGCAAGGATCACTGTCTCTGACTCATTGTCATCATCTTGAATAACCCCTTCTTGAGAACAACCTGCAAGTAAACCTAACAACAAAAAAAGAACAAATATGACTTTTTTCATATAAACCCCTCCTCATGTATCGTCATGTTTATTTTACACCTAAACATCTTGTTTAGTGCTTAGGTTTGAACACAAAAAGATTGATAAGCTTGATGAACCGTGCGTGCAAGTTCACTTAACGTATGTGATTCGTTTTCGATTAATAAATCAATACGTAAAAAAACATCGCGATGAAAAACTGATCGATCATGAAGAAGTCGTTGATTGACGTGATCAATCGTATCTCCACGCGATAGCATGCGTTTCTTTCTGATATCCTCACTGGTTTCTACATAGACAATAAAGACATGTTTATTCGCACGTGATATTAGTGTATTGGCACCATTGGGATCGACAATGACAACACCATTAAACATCACATCTTTTTTTTGAATACCATATAAGTATCCATTATAGTGTGTCACTTCATAAAAAGCATCTTCTTGTTCAAGGATATGGAAGGTTTCTTCATCTAAAAAATGATAATCAACATCATCACATTCACCTTGACGTTTGGGTCTCGTTGTGGTTGTAATACATTTCGTATACCCATAGGTTTGATATAGTTTTTTGGCGAGTTCCGTTTTTCCACTAGCGCTTGCTCCAACGAGTACAATCATGATGTCACATCCTTCTTGAAGCATTATATCATATTTTATAGCTGAGGGAGACACTAAATTTGTTACAATAAGGATGAACGATTGGAGTGAAAAAGATGATTGTATATGAACATCAAACCAAAAAATTTCGACTTCGGACAACCGATCAAACGGATGTATCCTTGATTTTAAGTTATATTCGAAAACTTGCGATCTATGAAAAGCTTGAACATGTGATGAAAGCTACTGAATCATCACTTGAGACATCTTTATTTAAAGAGCATCGTGCGGAGGTCATCATTGCAGAATATGAGGAAAAACCGATTGGATTTGCCTTATTTTTCCATAATTATTCAACCTTTTTAGGAAAGGCTAATCTTTATCTTGAAGATCTTTTTATCGATCCTGAATATCGACATCGTGGTTTTGGACGTATGATATTTACGTATTTAGCTCATTTAGCGTTAGAACGTGGATGTGAGCGTTTTGATTGGATGTGTTTGAATTGGAATGAACCATCGATTCAATTTTATAAACGCTTAGGGGCTAAACCCCTTGCAGATTGGATCACATTTCGACTCGATCATGAAGCATTAATCCATCTGACACAATAAAAAAGACGCCCATGCGTCTATTTTTATACTTTGTCTTTGACAATCTTATTACGAACCACTTTTTTGCCTGCCATCTTCGCAGCTTTTAATTGATTCTTTTTAAGATGTTTTCCTTTATAGTTTCTTCCCATCACTTGCATGGATTTCATCTCCTTTTCTACCTTTCACATTATAGCACAAACAGGATGAAAAAAAGCCAGTGCTTTGCACGATTTTTGTGTAAAAAGAAAGAAAAGTCATCAGGGATTCATGTGGAGATGTGAGATGAAGCGTTTGTACTTATTCGCATCTTGAGGTAAATCCAGTTTACCGACTTCAATCGTAATGTTTCCATCGACATGGAGTGCATGAAGTTCATCAAGTAATCGTTGTTTAAGCTGATTGATATCGAATGTATGAAGGAGATCAACACGTATGAGAATTGATGAAATGTCATCTTGAATGACTTGAAATTCACGAATCGCATCGCTTTCAGTGATGATCCATCGTGCGAAAAGATCAGCATAAATCACATGAGGTTTCCCTTGTTGATCATAAAACCATAGATTATCATCACGACGACCGATAATTCTTTCGATGGTACGAAAATGGGATCCACACGGACAAGGTTCATCGAGTACAATCATATCATTCATTTCATAGCGTATTAAGGGTTGAGCAAAATTGATCAGATTGGTGATAATCATCCGTTGTCCAACGATGTGAGGTTCTTTGATCAAGTGATGATGCTCATCATAAAGTTCAACATAGACCATATCTTCATTGATGTGAAGCTTTCCGAAACGACAAGGTGATGCAAGTTGACCTTCGGATGCTTGGTAGATTTCAATGACTTGTGTATGAAATCGATCGATGAATTGTTCTTGATCAGCTGAGCTTAGTACTTCAGCATAAGTAATGATCTTCTTTAGCGGATGCTTGATCAAATGAGCATAAGGCATCAACACACGAAGCATCGAAGGTGGAGCCATGAGGATATTCATCTTTTTTTCATTCATAATCCCAACGAGCTCATCTGGTTTTGTCATGGTTGATGCATAGGTCAATTTCATGAATGGTGCATTGATATCCTGGAATCCTTGAGAGAATACACGTAAACAAAAGAGAATGCGAACAGGAAGATCACGTAACATCACACCACCACGTGCTAAAAAGACGGCTGGAAGGCGTTTTGTCATGGACTTAGGTGTAATGAAGAGTCCTTTGTTTCCTGATGTCCCAGAGGATAATCCAACGACATATTGATCACGATAATAACCTGAATAATCTTTGTTCTTTTCCTTTTCAAGGGCATATGCCATCGTTTCTTCTTTTCTCAGTCCACATGTATTGATTGTTGAAAAGTTTTCCATCATCACAGATTTATTCATGATAGGTAGATGATAAAAATCATCCCATGATGAAAGATCAACGTACTCCTCATGATCACGATAGTATGGACTATGATGCTTTGCATAGCGAAGTAACTCTTGGATGTTCTTCAATTGGAGCGATTCTATCGCTTCTTGTGTGAGATTTTTCCGATTTTTCATCAAATAGCGATAATCACGAATGGCTTTAATCATACTGACCTTCTAATTTTGATGATTTGGATGAGGGTGAAACCGAGGATACAATTCGTCCGATCATCCATTCAATACCGTAGCGATACTGCTTTCTTTCCCATATCATAAGGAGTATTCCCCACGAGATGGCAAGAATGAATCCATATAGGATAGCTCCAGGTATGTTGAGTTCAAGGGTGACAAATTGATTGATGATGAAAAAGATCAGTGCACTGATGATTTGTTCAAAGAAAAATGGGGTTAATCCAGCGATTCCAAAGCGAGAAATAAAGGTTGATATAGAGCCTTGTTTTCTTTCTTTAAAATCAAAGAAACGAAGGGCACCTAAGATCATCAAGATAAATAAGCCAATTTGGATCACCATAATGAAATACCACGTTGGATCAATCGCTCGTTCGAGCATCGTTTCAGGTGCAAGGATATAACCAACGACACCAATAATAAGTGTAGTTAAGCCGACTGATAGCATGGATGTAGTAAGCTTTTTATTGTTTTGTTTTTGGATGAGACATGCAATCCATACACCAAAAAGGGCAAATGCAAAGAAGGGGAAAATCGGATTGTTTTTTGCAACAAACCAGTTGAGGAGAATCATCAAACCAAATTGTCTTTCATCTACAGCGTTGAGGTAAATGAGATATAAAGGAATTCGGATATAAGATAGGATAAGAAACATCACTGCAGATAATAAAACGAATAACGGATAATGGTGATGTTTCATGTATCGCCAAGTGATCTTAAAAAATAATGACAACAGCAAGATGTTCAAACTGAGCATCACCAAACTATCAACATAAAAAATGCGCTCGAGAGTTAAGGATTGAAAATGCCCTTGATTAATGAGCGATACGAATAGTGATTCATCCATCATGCGTGATTCAAAATTGATAATACCAGGTCCTGTGAAAAGAAAATACAGATAGGCAACAATGAGCAAAACTAAACCACTGATGAACATATGCTTGAATCGTTTTGATGTCTTTTTTTGTTCGTGAGCATGAAAAAACTGAATCGTATATGACATTCCTGAGATCATCGCAAATAATCCAGCAAACATGAGAAGAAAACCGATGATCGTGATGATCGGACTAGGATTATTTAAATCAACATCGTAAATATCATGATAAAAATAGAAAGCTGTGTGTAGCATTAAAACAAAGAATACACCCAAACCACGTAAAAAATCGATACTTTTATAGTGCTTTTTCATGAGTTAGTTCTCCTTTTTTGGTGATTGTTGCACACCAATTCGATTACCAGATGGATCGATGATAATGGCAAAAGATCCGAAGTCTTTTGATATGAGCGTTTTTCTTTTGAGGATCATGGCAGAAGGAAAGTTTGACTCAATAAAACTTAAAGTCATATGGATATCTTCACAATCCATATAGACTAAAGTACCTTGGGTGCTTGATAGAGTATTTTCATCAAACCCTCCAGATAGAGTTTTGGAAGGTGTTTCAAACATAAAATACTTCTTTGATGACAAAAAACTTTCCGTGAATTTCCAATGAAATAACGTTTCATAAAAGTTTAATGTCTCTGAAACTCGATTATGATTTAATGAAAATTCGAGATAAATGATATCACCACGCATGATGGCACCTCACATGATTCGTTTACTTCTATCTTACATGATACTTCATGACTTTCAAGCAATAAAATGAAAAACAACACCTTGATGAGATGTTGTGTTCTTGTACTTATAGCGATTATAGATTAGAAAAAATAACAAGAATGACTGAAATATCTGTTGCTGCATGAAATAAAACAGATGCTATCAAAGAATCAGTCTTAAGTATCAAATAACCCCATAAAAAAGCTAATGGTATTAAATACATGAGAAACATCAGGGCATCATTTGTATATGATACACCAACATGATGGAAGACAAAGGGTAAAACTAACGAAAGATTGGTTAAAGTAGAACCTAAAAACGGCTTGATCTTTCCTAAAAATAGTCCTCGAAAAAGCAATTCTTCATTGAATGCATTTCCTAAGATGAAGATGAGAATCCACGGTATCCAAACAATAATCCGATCAATGCTTAGTTGAGAGGCACCAAATAATTGTGCCATAAAATATGATCCAATTGAAACAAAAAAGAATGTGATAAGTCCAATTAAAATCCCTTGTTTGAGCTTCCCTTTTTTGAGATATATCGATTCCAAACGATCTTGGTTTATCCGCGTAAAAAGAATAATCGTGAGTACAATGATGAGTGTACTGTCTAACTTATCAAGAGCAATTCCAAGGGGCGTATCCAATGATATGTTGATAA
This sequence comes from uncultured Acholeplasmataceae bacterium, assembly GCA_937983315.1. GTDB lineage: Bacteria > Bacillota_I > Bacilli_A > Acholeplasmatales > Acholeplasmataceae > Peloplasma. The sequence goes on from CALKAH010000021.1 coordinate 8,289, forward strand.
GTTCTAAGAACCATACACTAGTTGGTAAATAAAGATCAATCGATATTGCACATAATGCAATAGCATACGTAATGAATAGAGATGAGTATGCTTGATATTGAGTTTTTGGTTTCAACAAAAATGATGTCGTGATCAAAAGCAAAAACAGGATTATTCTACCCCATAGGTCAAATGCATCATCTAAGAGAGGTCGCATATGACTGAACACAACAAATACCGTAAAACCAACCAAGTTAATGACGAGCATCAAGATAATCTTCTCATGAATGTTTTTCATGTTATCACCTCGCTTATGGATATGGAAAACGGATTGAATATTAACAATCGATGCTGATGATGATAATCAATCCCAAATAAGGTATCATGATCAAATCTTTGATTGAAATGAAAAATTAACCAATAGACTAGATGTGTTTAATGGTTCTTAAATCATGAGCATTCAATCCATTTCTGATAAATACAAAACGATTCCATCTCATGATATTTCCTGTAGGAGACTCCTGATCATGATTCATTATTTTTGACCATAAATGAGTGATTCTCACACCGTCTCCATCCATATCATCTGCATGTTTTAGGTCGAAAAGTTCAGTTTTAAGGATATGCCAGGTCCACCAATCAAGAGAATGAAAAAAAATAAAAATCAGGCCACCAGCTTGGTTTCAAACTATCAGGAACCTGATGATTAAATTCCTTATCTGGACCAAATAGCACGAGACCAAGTTGTCCTCCCGGACGTAATAATCTAGATATATGATTGGTTGTAAAATTGTCAGCAGTTCCAAAGAACTGATAAGAATTGATTGCAATGATGACATCAAAAAATCCTGATGCAAATGGTAATCGATGTGCATCTGCTTGTATGGGGATCACACGATCTTCAACACCTGCATCCTTAATACGCAAATAGTTACTATCCGGTTGATCGATATCTACAGCATAAACAGTTACACCAAACTCCTTTGCCAAGAATATCGATGTTATTGCTTGACCACAGCCTAAGTCTAGTACTCTCATGCCAGGTCTAAGTTTCAGGATGTGTGATAAACTCTCAATCAACCAAAAACAATGTCCACCATCACAGTTTTCAAAGATCCACTCAGGATCATAGTGGGCTGACAAAGGGTACTTCTCATCTATTATGAGTATCATTTTTTCATTGTGAGTTAACATGGTCAGTGTGTCACTTCAGTTCAATTGTTTCGTTTCATATTTGATTCTATTTTAACATTTATTTAAATAAAGGTATTCGTTTCACAAAAAATGAATAAAAAGGGCTGATATGATTGTATCAAACCCATGCTTTCGATATGTGTGATGCTACCTATTTTAATACAAATTAGCACCCTTTGCAGAATTTACGCACCTCTACCAAAAAGTTAAGCACCTCTTCCATTTCAATACTAACGTATAAAATATCACAATGCAAAAATCATACCAATCCAGGAACGTTTTTAACTCTGAATTTAAATTACTTTTATTGCATTTTAATAGGAGTTCACTCATCTTTAAAGTTCATTTTTATATACTCATGAATTTTTTTATATTCAATATAACCCATGATTGATAAATATATGATAAAGACTAATTGTAGAACCAGTAGTGTAGTAATTATCCATTGAGGTAAACCGATGATATTTAATAGTAATTTCAATAGGGCAAAAAAGAGGACACAAATCGATAAGTAAACTAAATATTTAATAAAATTTTGAAATTTACTATTGAACACTTCAATCTTCTCAACATATAATTGAACTTGCTCATCAGAAAGATCTTCTTCCACATCTCTTTCACTATCAAGAACAATTCCTAATTTATCAATTGTTTTTAACATTTCCTTTTCCATTTTCTTCCAAATTGCATATAAAATCCAACATAAAATAATTAACAAAGGAAAAACAATAAGCATTAAAACCCTATTATTTATTTCGTCAGTGGGTAATACGATTGATGCAATAATGGCCAAGCCAAATATTAATGTATAAAAAATTGGAATAAATAAGCCCACGTGATTAACCTTTTTTAAGCTCTTAATAAGTTTTTGATTATCAGTTTTCTCTTTCATTTTATTATCCTCAAAATAATTTATATTTTTTTATCATTAAATGCACTGCTACGATATTCTGGGACACACTACCCCCTTAAGGTATAAAAAAAAGTAACTTAAATCTCTTATTGTTTCCTTTATTATATCACGTATTTTTACTGATATTTTCGATATTAACATCATTACTATTTTCAATTTAAGGTCTAAACTGTACTGATTAATCATAGTTTCAGCTCCTTTGCATGTTTATGCTATAATCTATAATTTAGGTGGTACCTATATATCCCACTTTTTCATAGCAGTTCACACTTTTTGATATAAATATAAAATTAAACAAGGATATATTAATGTTTTTAATATATTTTTTCAATTTTATTCAAAAAATGTAATCGTGTAAATAGTTGAGTAATCGTTAAAAGTTTTAAACTCAGTTATCAAAAATAACCTGCATAAGTTCTACTTTGAACCCCTACACGACATTTCGAATTGGGGATGGCGTAGAATAATGCCCTTTCTGCATGAAAAAAGCCCGATACCTAAGTATCAAACCTATGTTTTTGTATGGCGGAGGAAAGGTATTCTTAAACATAACCTATTTCATAAATACTTCAACAGGTATCACAGTTAATATTTTAGGATAAAAAAAACCATCCTTTGATGGTTAAAAAAGTTAAATTTTACTTTTTATAAATCAATAACCTTATATTTAAACATGAAACAAGTTACCTCATACTTATCTGATTTATATTCTATGTTAATTTGATGAAGTTCAGATTCATCTTTTTCTGTAAGTTTTATATACTTTCCATCGTCACTTTTAAGCAAATCCTTTATGGCAATTTTCTTTGTAAACTCGTGTGTCAATGGAAAGAAAATCAGACCGTTACTAACATCAAATAGTCCAAAAACCTCTTTATTTGACTTACCATCGCCTTGCAGAAATAGTTTATCAAATTTTCCTTCAACAGCTTTTTTGAGTATCTGATTGTCCTTTTGCTCCTGGAAATAGTTTTCAACAGACTCAGCAGTATTTTTCACAGATTTCTTAATAGCATCAAAACCTTTGCGAACAAAATCTTTTAATCCCATTATTTAACCCCACTTAATGTATTATAGACGTTTAATCTACATTGTTATTATATCATATAATTTATAAAAATAAAAGCCATTATTTAATGTCATAGCAAAGGTGCAAAAAGAAAAAAAGACATCGTTTTACCTAAGTATGAATTCATTAGGACTTCATATAGTCTTTTCGTCTTTTTTTTAATATCAATTAAGGTTTTTATCGTGTTTAATCCCTTGATCTGCCATGATTTTGGGATACTTTTGGCAACTTAAGATCGGAAGAGCACACGTCTGAACTCCAGTCACCGAATACGATCTC
>CALKAH010000022.1 GCA_937983315.1 uncultured Acholeplasmataceae bacterium
AATATTTAAACCCCAGAATGTAAAGAATAGAGAGACATCTTTACCCATGGATTTCGCACCGGATGCGATGATAAAGGCAGCAATCGCTTTATCAAGATCTTGGCTAAACACAACGATGGTTGTTCCGTTTTTATCTTCTTTGACCTCAAAACCTTGTTTGGGAGCATTCAATGTTCCTTTTTTTAAGTGAGCAGTGATTGTCTTACCTTCTTTTTCAATGTTAAGTAAGGTATTTCCTGTTTTATCTGCCCATGCTTGAATATCTTTCATAAAACCTGGATCGGTTGCTTTCACTTCAAGAATTTCATCGGGTTGCATTTCTTTAATCGTTTGATAAACCTTGACGATGGGACCAGGACATTGTAATCCACAAGCATCGACTTTGATACTGATTTTCTTTTGATCAACAAGCGGAATGGGCTCTTCCATCTTCTTTTGATCGACAACAGGAATACCTAGTTCATCGATCAAGGTGAAACAAATTTGACTTCCATCATGATCATAGACACAGGAATAGGATTTAAATCCACCATCTAAGTTTTTCACGTTATAGCCATGTTGTTTTAAAATACGAGACGCTGTGTATCCACGTGTTCCCACATGGCAATAAACATAAATGGGTTGATCTTTAGGTAACTCATTGAGATGATCTCTCAACTCGGTTAATGGAATATTGATTGATCCTGGTAAGTATTCAAGCATGTATTCAGCACGTTCACGAATATCGAGCACGTAGGATCCTTTGGCTGCTAGTTCATGCATTTCTTGCCAGGTGATGGTATCGACCATACCTTTTAAGATATTATCAGCAACAAAGCCAATCATGTTTACAGGATCTTTTGCACTTGAAAATGGAGGTGCATAAGCAAGATCTAGGTTTTTTAATGCGGTAATCTTAAGTTTCGCGTACATCGCCGTTGCGATGACATCAATTCTCTTATCGACGCCTTCTCCACCGACAGCTTGTGCGCCATACATCATTTCCGTTTCAGGATTAAATAACACTTTTAATGCCATGGGTTCAGCATTAGGATAATAACTTGCATGAGAGGTTGGATGAATATGAATGGCTTTATAGGGAAGGTTTAATTGACGCAATGTCTTTTCATTTAAACCTGTGGATGCAATATTAAGTTCAAGCAGTTTTGCTGCTGAGGTTGCTAATGTGCCTTCATACATATCATCGATACCACAGATATGGTTAGCAACAAAACGGCCTTGTTTGTTTGCAGGACCAGCGAGTGCAGCAAGCATATGCTGTTTAGAGATCATGTGTGGAACTTCAACCACATCACCAATCGCATAAATATCGGGATCTGAAGTTAACATGTGTTCATCAACTTTAATGGCACCACGGTCTGTAAGTGCAAGACCACAGTCTTTTGCTATCTGATTGTCTGGTTTGACACCAATTGCAAAAATAATCAAATCCGTCATGACTTTGGTTCCACTCTGAAGTGTGATCTGTTTTCCTTCTTGATCAAACGATTTTACACCATCGTTTAAGATCAATGATATACCTTGTTCTACAATATGTTGATGCATGATCTGCGCCATTTCAAAATCGAACATGTTCATGATTTGAGGTGCCATTTCGATTAAGGTGACTTTCATGCCTAAATGATGAAGATTTTCCATCATTTCAACACCAATGAATCCTCCACCAATGACTGCAGCGCGTTTTGGTTTTTCTTGATCAATAAACGCTTTAATCTTATCCATATCAGGAATATTGCGTAAGGTATAAAGATTTTTAGCTTCTTTTAAGCCGGGTACAGGTGGTTTGACAGGTTGAGATCCCGTAGAAATCACGAGTTTGTCATAGGTTTCTGTATACGTTTGATTGTTTTTTAAATCAAGTATTTTGACCTCATGACGTGCACGATCTATCGATGTAACTTCGTGAAATGTTCTGATATCAATATTGAATTTTTTGTGCATATCCTCAACGGTTTGTACCACTAAACTATCTCTTGAACTGATGACTCCACCAATGTGATAGGGTAAGCCACAGTTTGCAAAACTAATGAATTCTCCGCGTTCAAAAAGGATGATTTCCGCGAACTCATCTAAACGTCTAAGACGTGCAGCAGTCGTTGCTCCACCAGCAACACCACCAATGATTAAAATTTTCTTTTTCATCGTCGTTCCTCCAACGGTTATACTATACGATTTTCATGATTCAATGTCAATAATTTTTGTTAAGAAATCGGTTTTATTAAACTTTTTAAGTTAAGAATTGATACACGATCATGCACAATTAAAAAAGCGATGTTGCCATCGCTTCAATCAAGACATCTTGTTTTTAGATTTCCATCTCTTTGATCACTTTTTTAGCTATCTCGTTATAGATTTTTCCTGCTTCATCTTTATTGGTAAATAAGTGTTCTCCACGTTCAGGTTGGCCGATTGGAATCTGTCCTAACACAGGGACTCCTAATTTCTTAGCCACTGTTTCACCGCCACCCTTACCAAAAATGAATTCACGGGTATTGGAACATGGGTTTAAATAATAACTCATGTTTTCAACAACACCGATGACTTCATGACCAATATTTTGTGCACCAATTCCAGCTTTAACAGCAACATGGGATGCATTCACATGGGGGGTTGTGACCACTAAAATCTTACTCTTGGGCACATAGGTCTTCACATCTAAAGCAACATCTCCTGTTCCAGGAGGTAGGTCGATTAAGATGATATCAATCTGATCTTGCCATTTGACACCGCTGAAAAAATGGATAAGCATTTTTCCAAGCATCGGACCGCGCCACATTAAAGGCTTATCGGGTGGCATAAAAAATTCAGTTGAGATGACTTCGATGCCATCTTTAATAAGTGGAATCATCTTTTCATCTTCTGTTGAATCAAGGGGTTTGATATCAATCTTTAAAATGTTAGGAATCGATGCTCCGTAAACGTCAGCATCGATAATCCCTACTTTCTTGCCTTGACGAATGAGTGCAGCTGCAAGATTCGCGGTGACAGATGACTTACCAACGCCACCTTTTCCCGAAGCAACCGCTAAATATTTTATTGGCTTTTCACCCTCAGGAATAAACTCTGATTCAAAGATATCCAGCTTGATACCTGGAAAACCGAGTTCAATTTTTACTAATTTAATCACTTGGATCTTAACCGCTTGTTCATTCTTTTGTTTATCTTTGAGATAAAGCTCAAGTTCAACAACACCGGTAGGTCCTACAACAAGCTTTTTGATTCCACCAACAGCCTTAAAGGGCTTTTCAAATCCTGGATCGACTAATTCATCAAGCCGCTTGCGTAAATCATCATATGATGTCATGTTTTCACCTCGAACCCATTATATCAAATGTTTCTTACTTGAACAACGAAAACGAGAAATTGTGGTTTTTTACCTCATTTTCCCCTTCTTAGGCTATAATTGAACTAGGATGCATCATGAATGATGCACGTTTGATGTGGAGGATTACATGATCAAAGGACTTCCTGTCAGTAAAGGTTACGCGATTGCCCCCGTTTTTAAACTACAAAAACTGGAGATTGATACCCAAAAGCGCATGGTCTTAGACCCTGAGTTTGAGATTAATCACTATCATCAAGCGATTCAAACGACCAAGCAAGAGATCATCTCTCTTAAACAACAATCTGTTGAACGTTTTGGTGAAGAGACATCTAAGATTTTTGATGCGCATTTAATGATTGCTGATGATCCAGAAATCATCGCTTCTGTCGAAGCCATGATTAAATCAGAACGGTGTAATCTTGCGTATGCGATGGATACTGTCGTTAAACGTTTTTTATCTCTTTTTAAAGATTTAGATAACCCCTATTTAAGAGAACGTGCACTCGATTTAAAAGATGTGACCGATCGTTTATTAAGACATGCCATGGGGATTCATGGTCATGATTTATCATCGATTGATCAACCCATCATTTTGGTCGGTGACGATATCACTCCTTCTGAAACAGCTCAACTAGACCCTTCGATGGTCATGGGCTTTATCACAGAACAAGGTGGTCTCACCTCTCATACCGCCATCATTGCACGTCTTCTACAAATCCCAGCAGTGTGTGGTGCCAAAGATATCATCAAACGGGTCAAACATGGTGATGAAATTATCTTAGATGGATTTACAGGACGTATCATCTTGCATTTTGATGAACCTACTAAACAGAGTTATCTTCAAAAACGTGATGATTATCATCAACAACTCGAACAACTTCATGATTATATTGGTCATGCATCAAAAACAAAAGATGGATACATCACAAAGCTTTATGCTAATATCGGATCACCCAAAGATCTTGAATCCGTCTTTTATCACGACAGTGAAGGGATTGGTTTATTTCGGACTGAACTTCTTTATATGGATCGTCATCAATTACCTACTGAAGATGAACAATTTGAAAGTTATCGCGTCGTTTTAGAATCGATGCAAGGTAAAGAAGTCACCATTCGTACACTCGATATCGGTGGTGATAAGTATCTGTCTTATCTCAAATTAAACCATGAACTGAATCCCTTTTTAGGACAACGTGCTGTTCGATTAACCTTAGCTTATCCTGAGCTTTTTAAAACACAACTACGTGCACTTCTTCGAGCGAGTGTTTATGGCAATCTTTCCATCATGATTCCCATGATCTCCACCAAAGAAGAAATCACACTCATCAAAAAAATGCTTAAAGATGTCAAAGATGGACTTGAAAAGGATCATATCCCCTATGGCAATTATCGATTAGGGATTATGATTGAAGTGCCATCTGCGGTGATGATTGCTGATATCCTTGCTAAAGAAGTCGATTTCTTCTCGATTGGAACCAATGATTTAATTCAATATACGTTTGCAGCCGATCGCACCAATGAAGCTCTGTCAGCATTCTATCAACCTTTACACCCTGCTATTCTAAGAATGATCAATCAGGTCGTTCAGGCGGCTCACCAACAAAAGATTAAAGTGAGTGTATGTGGTGAGATGGCGGGTCATTTACTTCAAGGACCACTTCTTTTAGGACTTGGTGTTGACGTTTTATCGATGACACCCACTGAAATTCTCAAAATGAGAAGGGTTTTAGCCCAGATTTCCATGGAAGATATGAAAAAAGTAGCACAAACCGTGATAAAATACGAGAGTGAAGATCAAGTGCTTCGCGAAATTAAAAAATGGATACCCCATGAAGGAGGTCAATGATGGAAAGAACGTTTGTTTTAACGTCGGAGACAGGACTACATGCACGTCCTGCAACGAATTTTGTTAAGTTTATGCAATCTTTACCCGGTGAGGTTTTACTCATCCATAAGAACTTCACAGCCGATGCTAAGTCCATCATGGCAATCATGAGTTTGGGGTTAGCCAAGGGTGAAAGCTTTAAGATTTATGTGCGTGATGAAGATGCTTCCTATCTTGATCAAATTGAAAGTTACATGCGTCTCAATCATTTAATTGATTAAAAAGGCATTCAACGTTGTCTGTTGAATACCTCATTAATCATTCGTTGATGATAAGTTTATTTCATGATAATGAATTACATCCAAGATTCAAAAAATCACTAAATGCACACACGTGCATTTTTTATTTTTTTCTCATATGAAATGCTTTTTTGAAGTTATCGCCAATGCGTTTAAAGAACTTCGTTTGATCATAATTGAGAATAGCAACTTTATAAACGGGTGACAAGAAATAAACGGTGATTGCTAGGAATAAAATCATGACGACTAATGCGATCACTGCTTGCGCATAATTCAAGATACCACCTGCTAAGGCAACAGGAGCAACCATCGGAGCGAAAATAGGAACAAATGCCATCACACGCATGAAACCATCACCATTCGCCATAGGTGCGAATATACCAATATAAAATCCACCTAATAACATAAGCATCAACGGTGATTGAAATTGTTGATAATCTTCTTGTGTAACTGCCATGGATGCAAAGATTGCTGCAATGACAAGATAAAAGAGGGTACCAACAACGATGAAAAGCATGGTAAATATAATCAAGATAGGCCAATTCGGTAAAAGTTCACCTAAATAACCAAGCAAAGATTCTTGACCAACTGGTAGGTTCAAGTTCGGTGCTGATGCGAAAAGTTTCGATACTAACGATGCTAAGACTCCATAGAAGAGAATGAGGGCACCCTGAATGATCACAAAGAAAATGGATGCGACAATCTTCGATAAGAAATGGATGTTAGCAGGTACGCTCGCGATGATGGTTTCAATGGCTTTTGTTGATTTTTCTTCAATGATATCAACACCGACAAATTGGGTTGCCATGGTGACTAAGATGAAGAGCGGTAAAATGAGGAGTGAGGAGATTGATCCCAAAATCGCACCCGCTTCTGGATCTTCATAATCAGGAGCTAAAATCGTGTTGAAAACAGGACGTTCATAAGCTCCACCAAGCTGATAACTGATCAATTGAAGTTCAATTTGATTGGCAAAATTGCCATTCATTTCAGGGAACTTGGAATAAATGTTGATCACGGGATCATCAGGGGTTCCTGCAAATGTAAAAAGTACATCGACTTCAGGATTTTCCCAAAACTGATCGACATCGACCGTGTTTGAGGGGATTTCACTGATGAGATAGAAAGGTGCAGGTAATCCTTCGTTAAACTTAACTTCGAGATCATCAACGAGCGTTGCAACACCTAATTCACTTGCAACCTCAATGGTTAAATCGGTCATTTGATCATCATCACCACCAAAAAGTGCAATGATGGAGGGTAAATTGATGATTAATATCGATAAGATAGCAATGATAATATTCGTGATAAGGAAAGCCTTACGACCAACACGCTTGAGTAGACCATATTTGACAAGGAATTTAAACTTTTTCATGAGCTTGACCTACCTTTGCAATAAAAATCTCAGATAATGATGCTTGTTCAACATCATATTTGGTGATGTGTTGACATGTCTTCACATAATCAAAGACACGTGATGCAGCATCGTCATTTTCAATCTTGACAATGATCTGATCAACGTTTTCAATCACTTGAAAGACTCCAGGAATAGCCTTGAGTTTATCAACATCAACATCACCTTTGATCTTGATGTTTTGTTTTTTAAAGTCCTTTTTGACTTGATCAATACGACCTTCAATAATCACTTTTCCTTTTTCTAACACGATCAGTTCTTCGCAGAAGGATTCCACATGATCGAGTTGATGGGATGAGAAAACAACCATCGCACCTTGACGTTGGAAATCACGAATCACTTCGACAAAGAGTTCGGTATTAATAGGGTCTAATCCGGAAAAAGGTTCATCTAAAACGAGGAGTTTAGGATTGTTAATGATGGCAGAAATAAACTGAATCTTTTGTTGATTACCTTTCGACAATTCTTTGATCTTTTTATTCTTATAATCGGTAATTCCAAAACGATCGAGCCAATAATCTAAGCGTTCTAAAATAACTCGAGGTTCCATATCTTTGAGTTGTCCAAAATAAAGCATCAACTCTTTCACTGTAATCTTGGTCAATAATGAACGCTCTTCAATCATATAGCCTATTTCATTAACATTGTGGTAACCCACGTGTTGACCGTTGTAAAGAACTTCTCCTTCAGTGGGTTCAAGTAACCCCATAATCATGCGGAATGTTGTCGTTTTTCCGGCACCATTTGTTCCAAGCAATCCAAAAATATCACCTGGTTTAATGGTGAAACTTAATCGATCAACAGCCACTAAATCGCCGTATAACATACGTGCATTTTTCACTTCAAGCATGGACATCTTCCTTTCATGAACCTTTAGTCTTCGTCTCGACGACCTAAGGCAAAAAATAAAACGATAAAAATAAAGACGATGAATACGATCACACCAACGCTTATCGACACGTTAATCCCCCCTCTTCGCTTTCACCGTCATTATTATATCACAATTATTTTTAGTAATTCAATAATTATTTTTAATTATTTTTTGTTTTCTTTTAGAATCATGTCGACAAATTCATCGAATGAAACCGTGATTTGATCAGTTTCTCCATATTTACGATAGGTGACTTGTTTTAAAGCTTTTTCCTTATCGCCTAAAACGAGTGAATATGGAATTTTCATGGTTTGCGTTTCACGAATCTTATAACCTAATTTTTCTTCTCTTAAGTCGCTTTCCACTCTGAAGCCTTTAGCTTTGAGTGCTTCATGAATGTCGATCACATAATCCATGTGATGCAAAACATTGACAGGAAGTACTTTCACTTGAACAGGGGCTAACCAGAAGGGGAATGCTCCTTTATATTCTTCGATTAAGTATGCGACAAAGCGTTCCATCGTTGAAACAATTCCGCGGTGGATGACAACAGGGCGATAGATATTTTTTCCATCTTCTCCGACATAGGTGAGATCAAAACGTTGAGGCAACAAGAAATCGATTTGAATGGTGGATAATGTTTCTGCATTACCGAGCGCAGTTTTCACCTGAACATCCAATTTAGGTCCATAGAAAGCAGCTTCTCCGATCGCTTCATAATAATCAGCACCGATTTCATCCATCGCTTCTTTCAGCATTTTTTCAGCTTTATTCCACATCTCATCATCAGGGAAATACTTATGAGAGTCTTGTGGATCACGATAGCTTAAACGGAATTGATAATCACGAATGTTGAAATCATCATACACAGCAAGCATGAGTTGAACCGTACGTTTGAATTCATCTTTGATCTGATCGGGACGCACAAAGATATGTGCATCGTTTAACGTCATTTCACGCACACGTTGAAGACCGGATAGTGCACCACTCTTTTCATAACGATGCATCATACCTAGTTCTGCGATACGCAAGGGTAACTCACGGTAGCTATGCACATCATTTTTGTAAATCATCATATGATGGGGACAGTTCATGGGACGAATGACGAGCATTTCCCCTTCACCCATATCCATAGGTGGGAACATCGAGTCTTGATAGTGATCCCAGTGACCGGAGGTCTTATAGAGATCAACATTCGCTAAGATGGGGGTGTAAACATGAAGATAACCCAGGCTTAATTCTTTATCGGTGATATAACGTTCGATCGTACGTCTGACGGTTGCACCTTTAGGTAACCAGAATGGAAGACCAGCACCGACTTCTTTTGAAATCAAGAAGAGATCAAGTTCCTTACCGAGTTTACGATGGTCTCTTGCTTTTCTTTCTTCAAGTAAGTGAAGATGAGCGTCAAGATCTTTCCTATTTAAGAATGAGGTTCCGTAAACACGAACAAGCATTTTATTGTTCGAGTTTCCACGCCAGTATGCGCCTGCAAGATTGAGCAGTTTAAAGTGTTTCAATATTTTCGTCGATGGGACGTGTCCACCACGACATAGATCGGTGAATTCACCCTGGCTATAAACGGTTAATCCATCATTTTTGAATTCTTCAATGAGTTCAAGTTTATAGGGATCATGGGCGAATATTTTTTTCGCTTCTTCATAGGAGACTTCTTTTCTTTCAATCGAGAAATCTTCAGCTGCGAGTTCTACCATCACTTTTTCGATTTTTACGAGATCCTCATC
>CALKAH010000023.1 GCA_937983315.1 uncultured Acholeplasmataceae bacterium
TACGGCGACCACCGAAATCTCCACTCTTTCCCTACACGACGCTCTTCCGATCTGGCATAGACTTTTTATCAACATAGGATTTAAGTCTCCTAATTATGGGGTCTCTTCCAACTATATCGTCAAGCTTTTGAGGCCTGTACTTTTCCGTCCAGGGTTTTTCAAACTCCATCAAATCACAACCAATTACTCTAATTATCTAAATTATTTAAACCTTATTGGATATTATTAATAAGCTCTTCTATATCGCAATTGTATTTATAATCTTTTAAAAGTGTCTTAATGAATTCTTCTTCAAAATCAAATATCTCCTTTATTCTCTCCCTAACAAGGCAATCTGATAAGAAACACATGGATAAAAAAGATGTGACATTTTTTGGAGTATTTGATAAGTGTGCTTTTTCAAAATCTATTATAACATTTTTTTTACCGCAAATAATGTTCTTTCCTCCTTGGATCTGCCTGTGATTAATTTTTGCCCTATCAAGAGCGTTGCACTGCCTTGTGATATCAAATATATCTTCTCTGTCAAACCCACCTTCTATTAATTGATTGCCTTCAACATACTCCATTATTATGTAATTATCTTCATACCCGTATATCTTTGGACCAACACCATGCTGGTTTGCCTTAATTAGATATCTAGCTTCTTTTTTTAGTGAGCCTTTTCTTTCTGAGTCAGATCTTTCAATTTTGATTGTTACTTTCTTGGTTTTCAATTTACCCAAAAAGATAATCGATGTGTTGCCTTTACCGATTGCCCTATCAGTTCCAATTTCAACTTTACCAAATGAGTAGATTTCTTCAACCCCTTTTTCAAGAAGTGAATTTTTCAATAAGGAAGCTCTCTCATTTGAGAAAGAAGGGTAATCAATATATCTTATATCGCTTATGATATTTTCCATTTAATCAGACAAGAGCAATTTTTTTACTCTGATGCCTGCATCCCTTATCATGTTCATTTTTATTTCATTGTCAAGGTCATAGTCTCTTCCATACACTATTTCCTTAACTCCCGCATTTATCAGAATCTTTGTGCAGGACATACAGGGGAAGTGCGTAGAGTATACTGTTGAATTCTCTGTTGAAACACCATGTATTGCAGCTTGAATTATAGTATTCTGTTCTGCATGAACACCTCTACACAAATGTGATTTTTCAAGAGAACCAAGTGTCTGCCTAAGGCATGTTTCTTCTGAGCAGTGAGGAAGGCCCCTCGGGGCACCATTGTAACCTGTAGAAATTATGTAGCCCTCCTTGACTAATACCGCACCAACATGCTGTTTGATACATGTTGATCTTTTCTATGTTTCCCATCGGAGCTAGTCTTCTAACAATGGTGTATCTCAACACACAATCAAAAACCAGTGTTCTTGCTGTAGGGATCCTTGCAGCAACCATCAAATCGATCAATTTCTTTATGCCAGGATTGCTTCCGATTAAGACATATAATCCGATGATTTCAATCATTTTACAATCAATGATGATGGTTGGTGTTTGTTATCTTCTCGATCAGAAGAAAGTATCGCTACATCTTATTGGATTTGCCGTTGCGAGCGTGATGTGGCGTGTCCTCTTTTATGTGAATATTTCGATCAATCATGCATTAACGAATTTCCCATTTCCACAGATGAGTTCATCTCAAAAAACCCTTGAGTTCATCGTCACATACGGTTTAATGGGTGCATTATTGACGATTCTATGCTATGGATTTATTATCATGATTAAAAACCGTATTGTTTTCGCCTATCGTCCCAAACTCTATCTTTCCTTATCGATGATTATCTTAGCAGTTGCACTTACTTTTTATCTTCAGTTGATCGGATAGTACAACATGATGATCGATATCTATGAAAAACTGATTGAATTTAAACAAAAACATATCGATATGGTCTTGGTGACTGCTGTAGAAAAAGAAGGAGAAGGCCCGGTTGAAGTTGGGAAAAAGATGTTAGTGGTTGATGAACATACGTTTTTTGGGACAGTTGGTGGTGGTGCACTCGAGCATTATGCCATTCAAAAAGCATTAACACTCATCAAAAAAAGACATCATTTAACGGAAAAATATCTTCTCGATAAAGGAAAAGTGATCGAAGATACAAAGACACTCCCCATGGTGTGTGGTGGTCAAGTGACACTGTATTACGAATTTATCGGATTTCGAAATCATGTTTATCTTTTCGGGGGTGGACATGTCGGAAGAGCACTTGCAGAAGTTTTAAAGACACTTCAGTTTTATGTGATTATGATCGATGAACGTAAGCCTATCGTGGATGCCTTTGTTGATGCACATGAGAAACATCATATGCGTTTTATTGATTATATAAAAGAACATGGAATTAAAGAAGATAGTCTCGTTGTTGTCGTGACACCCTCTCACACCTCGGATTATCATGTGATCAATCAAATCATTGAACAACAATTCAAGCCAAAGTATGTAGGCATGATGTGTTCGATTGAGAAGTTAAAAGATTATTTAAAAGAAACCTATCAAAGATTTGGTCATGATATCGACTTATCACGGTTCTATTCACCCATTGGTCTCAATTTAGGTGGAGGTTCACCTGAAGAGATTGCCATCAGTATTGCATCGGAATTACTTGCGATTGAACATGGAAAATCAGAGATCAAACATATGAGGGAGATGCTCGATGATAACAATCGTTACTGGTAGTATCAACTGTGGAAAATCAACACGCATGATCAACCTCTATCAAGCCAATCAAAAGGGTGATGGTTTTGTGTCAATCAAAATCATGAAAGATGGACATGTTGATCATTATCGTGCAAGAAAACTATCTTCAGGTGAGGAAAGAGTTCTGATGATTCATGAAAAGAGTGATTCATTTCACACCCCATCGATGATTCAGATCGGACCTTATCATGTCATAGATTCAACCATTGAGTGGATTGAAGATGAAATGAATCATATGATTGATCAAAAAATCTCTCCCCTCTATCTTGATGAGATTGGTCACTTAGAACTCAAGAAACAAGGATTTCATCACATCCTCTTAAACATGCTTCATGCACCGGTTGATCTTGTTCTTGTGATCAGAGATCAATGGATGAACGATGTGGTTCAAACCTATAACATAAACGATGTTGACCTGATTGATGTGAAGTAAAGGAGTATCACGATGTATGATTTAGCGATTATCAATGGAAAAGTTTATCGAGATCAATCGTTCCATCCGATGAATATCTATGTTCAAGATGAAAAGATTGTAGAACTAACAACAGGTTTTTTACCTGCTGAAACGATCATCGATGCCAATCACTTAGAGGTATTACCAGGCATGATCGATCCTCATGTTCATTTTGAACTCGATTTAGGATGGATGAAGTCGGTCGATGATTTTCAAAGTGGTAGTGATGCTGCGATTCATGGAGGAGTCACATCGATTATTGACTTCTTGGAACCTGTTGATAATGAAATCGATCTTGAGCGAGTCTTTTATGAACGACTAGAACAAGCAAAAAAAGCAACCGTCGATTATTCTTTTCATGCGACAATTAAGAATCCTAAATGTGATCTAGAAGTCTTTGTCAAGAAGATGATATCACTCGGCATGTATACTCTCAAACTATTCACGACATACTCTGATTCTCATCGAAGAACCTATGATCGAGAGATATATCGATTATTAGAACTATCGCATCAGTATCATTTTTTACTCCTCGTTCATACCGAAGATGATGATCAAATTGTTTTAGACCCACGTTTTACCTATCGCGATTTACCGATCTCAAGACCTAGATCGGAAGAGCGTCGTGTAGGGAAAGAGTGTAGATCTCGGTGGT
>CALKAH010000024.1 GCA_937983315.1 uncultured Acholeplasmataceae bacterium
ACCACCGAGATCTACACTCTTTCCCTACACGACGCTCTTCCGATCTAATGAAGGAGCTCCATATGACACCAACAAAATGGTGATATTCGCAATGGTTGCAACAGAAATCCAACCTGCATAAATGGAAAAACTAGCGCGTGTGAATAAATCAAGTGATTGACTGTAACGTGTAGCAACAAGGAGTGTAGCAAGAAGCATGACCATCACAATCGTTGATAATAAAATCTTGTTGTGATGCCATGCTAAGAGCCACAGAATATTGAAGATGGATGATATAGCAAAGAAGAGAAGCACATAACCCATTGCATCTTGTCGATCTGATAAAGGTTTTCCTAACGTCAATAATTGTATCACGACAAACACACCTAACAAGAGATAAATAATGCCCCAAATGGAAAAAGTCATCCCTGATGGTTGAAATAAATTGGGATAACGATCAGATACTGCTCCTGTGGTTTGTCCTCCTAAAGGAAGCGTATTTGCTAAAACATTCATGATAATCATCAAAACAAAGAGAAGTGCTGAAATAATAATCAATACGAGATGATGTGTTTGAGTCATAATTAAACCTCCTCAAGAAAAGAAAAGACAATCAGCGATTGTCTTGATCAAGAAATAACACGGGTTGGATTAAGATCTTTTAAGGGTAAAACGACATATGCTGTCTTGGTCACTTGATTACCAGCAGAAACAAACGTGTAATCAACTTTTAAGTAGAGATTAGGATCAGTGACCTCAACAAACCATAATGGACGCACGGGTAACACATAATCAAATCCAACCACAAAGTCTCTCGATGAGGGAAGAATGTTGATGGTATTGGATGATATCGCACGCATCTCAGCCCAATCAGTTTGCAAAACTGGGGTGATTTGAACACTTAAGACTTGATAATTTTCTTTGGGTGTATAAAAAACTTGAAACTTGTAATAACCACCACTTAAATGACCTTCTTCATCTTCGATTGGTTTTTTGAGTTCATGCCACGTGATATCTAATGAGAATGCATCGATACCATCTAAGTCCACAAAATCCCTAACGTAGGTTGTTTCAGGACCAGCGACCTGATCAAAATGAACTTTCTTGTTGTTTGCATAAGCACCAATATACACCGTTAAAATTAATGCGATTGGAATCATGACAACAAATGTTGATAATGCGATTTTAATTCTGTTTTCATGAAATCTTTGCCAAAAGGTTTTGGGTTGTTGTTTTTTCGTTGTTTTAGCCATCGAGGTGATTCACTCCTTAAACTGACGTTCATTCTCTATTATACATGAAGATTGTCATTTGTGTTCATCGTTTAACGATGGAAGAAAAAATCAGTGATATCACATACTTTTTCATATTCTAAAAATCATGTGTCATCGATGGGAAAGTTTCAGTTTTCTTCATTGACTTAAGTTGCGATTTTAGGGTATAATAAAACAGTATTAGAATAAAAAGACAATTTGAGAATCTTAAGTTGTTTAAGAATAAAAATAGGAGGTGTTAGAATGCTATTCGTAGCACTCAATGCTGTAGAAGGCATCATCTCCGGTTTGCTAATCGTTGGCGCATTTGTGGTAGGTTACTTTATTCGTGTTTGGCACCACGAAAAAAACCTCAAGACAAGTCGTGCTACCGCTGAAAAAATTGTTGAAGATGGAAAAAAAGAAGCTGAAAAAGCAAAAAGAGAATCTGTTTTAGAAGCTAAACAAGAGATTTTTGCGTTACGTAAAGAGTTTGATAATGATGTACGTGAACGCAGACAGGTCGTGCTCAACCTTGAGAATAAGGTTTCACAGCGAGAAGATACACTCAATCGCCGTGCTCTACACTTAGATAAACGTGAAGAGACTTTAGCACTACGTGAAGAAAAACTCGAAGAAAAGAGAGAACAACTCGAACAATTAAATAGCAAAGCGGAAGAAGTCTTAAAACAGCAAGAAGAAAAACTGATGGAGATCTCCGGCTTAACCGTTGAACAAGCAAGAGACATCATCATGGCTCGCGTTAGGGAGTCCCTATCCGATGAAATCGCAACCTACATTAAAGATGAGGAAGAAAAGGCGAAAAACGAAGTACAGTCCCGATCCAAGCAACTCTTGGCATTGGCGATTCAGAAGTATGCAAGTGAAACAACAACCGAACGTACGGTTTCTGTTGTCGACTTGCCCAACGATGATATGAAAGGTCGTATCATTGGTCGCGAAGGTCGTAATATCCGCACCATTGAGGCATTAACCGGTGTTGACTTAATCATTGATGATACACCAGAAGCTGTCGTCTTAAGTGGATTTGATCCGATTCGTCGTGAAATTGCAAAACGTGCATTAAGTACCCTGGTTTCTGATGGACGTATCCATCCAGGTCGTATTGAAGAAGTTGTTGAAAAAGCAAGAGTTGAAGTGGACATGTTCATTCGCGAAGCGGGTGAAGATGCTGTCTTCAAGACCGGCATTGGACGTATCCATCCCGATCTTGTTAAACTCTTAGGACGCTTAAGTTTTAGAACAAGTTATGGACAAAACGTTCTTAAACATTCGATTGAAGCTGCATTCCTTGCTGGAAAACTTGCAGTAGAAATCGGTGAAGATGAGATCCTTGCTCGCCGCGCAGGACTCCTTCATGATATTGGTAAAGCCGTCGACCATGAAGTCGAAGGTGGCCATGTTGAGATTGGTGTTAACCTTGTCAACCGCTACAAAGAACCCAAAGAGGTTGTCGATGCGATTGCATCACACCATGGTGATAAAGAACCTGAATCGATTATTGCAGTTTTGGTTGCTGCTGCAGATGCACTCTCAGCTGCACGCCCAGGTGCACGTTCAGAATCCATGGAAAACTATGTCAAGCGTTTGGAACAATTAGAAGCCATTTCCAACGAAATTCCAGGTGTTGAAAAATCATATGCGATTCAAGCAGGTCGTGAAGTTCGTGTCATTGTAAAACCTGAACAAATCGATGATTTATCAACCTTTAAGATTGCTCGCGAAATCAAAGAACAGATCGAAGAAAAGATGACGTACCCCGGTACCATCAAAGTGACGGTCATCCGTGAAACTCGCGCAACTGACATTGCAAAATAAGAGGCTTAGGCCTCTTTTTGTTAGAAAGAAGAATAGGACATGAAAGTATTATTTATTGGAGATATCTACGGAAAACCAGGACTTGATATGCTCGTTGAACATATCGGATCACTTAAGGAAACGTATAAACCTCATTTAATAATCGCCAATGCAGAAAATGCTCATCAAGGCCGAGGAATCAACTTAAAGATCTATAAGGAACTGATGGGTTTAGGTATTCATGCAGTGACCATGGGTAATTGGGTTTGGGGTAACAAAGAACTCTTTGAATTCATTGATCAATCCAATGTGGTTCGCCCTTTTAATTACCGAGAAGCTCCTGGAAAAGGATACTTAACGATTAATTTTAATGGACAAAAAGTACTCATCATAGATCGGAAGAGCACACGTCTGAACTCCAGTCACCGAATACGATATCG
>CALKAH010000025.1 GCA_937983315.1 uncultured Acholeplasmataceae bacterium
CTCCATACGCGATGAAGAAAATGAAGAACGTTTGAATAATGAGAGGGATACTGATGAAGAGAATATGAAGTGGATTGTTCCAAATCAATTCAGCTTGAAGAGAGAAGATTAAAATGAGTGTTAACAGTAATCCTGAAATCGTTAGTTTGGAAAATTTCTTAATGAATGTATCATTATAAAACTCAAGTCCACGTTTTTTGATCACAAGTGATCTTGTCAATGAAGCAAGGGCTAAAGGTACGACAACAAACAAAAACACAGATAAGAATAACGTTAACCAAGGCACTGAAAAACCACCTATACCAAGAAGTAATCCAACGATTGGAACAAATAAGACAAGAATAATTAAATCATTGGTTGCAACTTGAACAAGTGTATAAGCAGGATTACCTCGCGTTAAACTACTCCAAACAAAGACCATCGCAGTGCATGGTGCAGCACCTAATAATACTGCGCCAGCTAAATAATCTTGCTGTAAATTTTCTGGGATGATGTTTTTAAAGATGACTCCAAAGAACAGACTTGCTATCACAAACATGGTAAATGGTTTAATCAACCAGTTGACAATCCATGTTAAATAAAGTCCTTTTGGATTTTGTCCAACTCGTTTAATCGATGTAAAATCGATCTTCAGCATCATCGGATAAATCATCAACCATATCAAAATTCCTATTGGAATATTGACACTAGCTATTTCAAATCGATTAAGAAAATCAGGTATTGCAGGAATCCATAATCCAATTGCAACACCAATAGCCATACAGATAAGGACGAAACCTGTCAAGTATTTTTCAAAGAAACTGATGTTCAAAGGGATTCCTCCTAAGCGTTTTGAATGAAAGTTTTAATTTCATCGAGTTGAGGAACTCGTCCATAGCTGACGATTTTTCCATCGATGATTAAACCGGGTGTCCGCATGATGCCTGTTTTTGCAATTTCCATCAAATCTGTGACATAAAGAACTTCTGCATTCACATGAAGTGATTGAACAGCTTCTTTGGTGAGCTCGAGAAGTTTTTTACAATTCGAGCATCCAGAACCTACGACTTTAATAACCATTTTTATATCCTCCTATATCCATAGATAACTCGTTGCATTCATGATATAACCAACGAGAATAATACCTGCAATGACAATGCTGACATACGTGAAAAACAGTTTTGGTTTGACAACTTTTTGAATCATGATCATCGATGGTAAGGATAGTGCAGTCACAGCCATCATAAAGGCTAAGACTGTACCTAAACCAACACCTTTTAGAATGAGTGCTTCAGCAATAGGAAGTGTTCCAAAGATATCAGCATACATCGGTACACCGATGATGGTTGCAATTATTACAGAAAACGGATTATCAGATCCTAAAACAGCAAGAACCCAAGCTTCAGGAATAAAACCATGAATGAATGCACCGATACCAACACCGATGATGATATAAATCCATACGCGGTGAATGATTTCCTTCACTTGTTCAATCGCATAATGCATGCGATCCTTTTTTGTAAGCTGTGGTTCTGCACACATCATCATCTTTGATGATTGATCTTGTTTGATAAAATCAGCGACATAACGATCCATCTTCAATCGACTGATGAGTGCACCACCCAAGATCGCGATGATGACACCTAGTGCCACATAGATAGCTGCAATCGTCCAATTAAAAAGACTAGCTAAAAGGATAAACGATGCTAAATCAACAAGTGGAGATGATATCAAAAATGAAAATGTCACACCTACAGGTAAACCTGCTTTCGTAAATCCAATGAAAATGGGGATGGATGAACATGAACAAAACGGAGTAACCGTACCTAATAATGCACCGATTGTATTTGCACCTAACCCCTTTTTTGATTGCAAGATTTTTCTTGTCTTTTCTGCTGTAAAAAAAGACTGAAGATATGATGCAATGAAAATTAAGATGATAAGCAAGATAAAAATCTTGATGATATCATAGAAAAAGAATGTAAGACTTTTAAATAACTGTGTCTCAGCATCTATCTTGAACACTTCAGAAAAGATCCAGTTGATGAATCTTTCTAACCATGTCATTTTGAGAAATGCATCATTGATCCATATAAAGATGCTTTTCATATGCGACATGTGGGATCAACATGATGAAATCCATCAAGGAACTTCATGACCTGATCAATGACTTCAATATTGACATGATATTTAATCATATTACCCTCTCTAAACGAGGTCGTTAATCCAGCTTCTGTTAATATTCTTAGATGATAGGAAAGCGTAGGTTGTTGGATATCGAGCTTATCGATAAGCATACATCCACAAAGCTCACCTCGTAACAACAATTCAATAATTTTTAAACGGTTTTCATCGGACAAAGCTTTAAATAGTTTAAGATCGGAAGAGCACACGTCTGAACTCCAGTCACCGAATACGATCT
>CALKAH010000026.1 GCA_937983315.1 uncultured Acholeplasmataceae bacterium
ACCACCGAGATCTACACTCTTTCCCTACACGACGCTCTTCCGATCTAGGTATCATGCTTCAAAAAGTCGGTCAGAAAACGGTCGTTTCACTTCGTGATGAAGTTTTCAATCATATTGAAAATCTCTCGATTGGACAGATCAACCAAGTTCCCGTTGGTAAATTAGTCACCCGTGTTGTCAATGATACCAACACCATCAGTGAAATGTATACCAATGTTTTGGTTAACCTTGTTCGTAATGTCTTGTACCTATTTGCGATTGTCATTGTGATTTTTATTATTAACTGGAAGATATCGCTCTTTGTTGTTACAACCATTCCATTTGTCTTCTTAGCAACCGTTGTTTTCCGCAAGTTTTCTCGTGCATCGTACCGTCGTGTTCGTCAAGGTGTTTCAGAAGTGAATGCATTTTTATCAGAAAACCTATCTGGTATGAAAGTCACACAAATCTTTAATCAAGAAGATAAGAAGCGCAAAGAATTTAAAGGCTATAGTTTGAAACTTAGAAATAGTTATCTTCAAGAAATTTTAGTTTTTGGTATCTATCGACCTGTCGTATACATGATTTCCATGGTAGGCGCACTCCTTGTTCTATATGTGGGATACCAAGAAGTCTTAGCAGGTGTGATTACAGCAGGTATCCTCTATTCCTATTATGCTTATGTGGGTGATTTCTTTGAACCCATACAACAACTCGCTGAACAGTTTAACACATTACAAAACGCATTTGCATCCGCGGAAAAAGTGTTTGATGTCCTCGATACCAAACCCGATATTGTCGATGACGATGATGCGATTGAACTCAAGTCCTTTTCAGGACAAATCGAATTTAAAGATGTCTGGTTCTCTTATCTTCCTGATGAATGGGTCTTAAAAGGTGTTTCATTTAAAGTCAATCCAGGAGATACTGTCGCATTCGTTGGTGCAACCGGTTCAGGTAAAACCACAATCCTTTCTTTAATTGTCCGCAACTATGAAATTCAAAAAGGTCAGATCTTGATTGATGGTATCGATATTAAGAAAATCAAGCGTTCGTCATTAAGACGTCACATCGGTCAAATGTTACAAGATGTTTTCCTATTCTCTGGAACCATTTTGGAAAACATCACCTTGAGAGATGAAGATATCAACGAAGATGAAGTTATTCATGCGTCTGAATATGTTGGTGCCAACACATTCATCGATAAGCTTCCTGATCGCTATTCTCATGTTGTTCTTGAAAGAGGAAATAACTTTTCCGCAGGTCAACGACAGCTCATCAGCTTTGCACGTGCACTTGTTTATAAACCATCGTTGATGATTCTCGATGAGGCAACAGCCAATATCGATAGTGAAACCGAAGCACTCATTCAGGAATCACTTGAAAAGATGATGAATATTTCAACCATGTTAATCGTCGCTCACAGACTTTCAACCATTCAACATGCCGATAAGATCATCGTCATGCAAAAAGGTGAAATCAAGGAAGAAGGAAGCCATCAAGAGCTTCTTAAACTGGGTGGGCTTTATTACAACTTATATCAACTTCAATATGAAGAAAAAGAAGCAAGTCCTGCATAAGGGCTTGTTTTTTATTCGTGACATATGGATCGTTTTACGATACAATAAAATAGAAAAGGAGTGAGTATACGATGTTTGTCGCAGATCCAAAACGTTATGAAAAAATGATCTATCGTCGTGCGGGTAAAACAGGTTTGAAACTTCCGGTACTATCCTTCGGGTTATGGCAAAACTTTGGTTTAGACAATGACTATGAAGCATGCAAAGCCATGATCTATACGGCTTTCAATAATGGTATCATTCATTTTGATTTAGCGAATAATTATGGACCACCTCCGGGGTATGCAGAAGAGATGTTTGGTCGCATCTTAAAAGACGGTTTAATAGCCTATCGCGATGAGCTAATCATCTCAACAAAAGCGGGTTATTACATGTGGCCAGGTCCTTATGGTGATTTTGGTTCTCGAAAGTATTTAATGGCATCACTTGATCAATCACTGAAGCGGATGGGTCTTGATTATGTCGATATCTTCTATCATCATCGCTTTGATTATGAGACATCTTTAGAAGAAACGATGCTTGCCCTTCGTGATATTGTGTTACAAGGTAAAGCCATTTATGTCGGATTATCGAACTATAATAGCGAACAACTCAAGAAAGCACATCAAATCCTTAATGAATATCATGTTCCATATGTGATCACACAACCCTCATATAGCATGCTTAATCGTTGGATTGAAAAAGATGGATTACTCGATACACAAGAACAACTTGGTGTAGGAACCATATGCTTTTCAGCACTTGCTCAAGGGAAGTTATCCAATAAGTATATTTCAGGTATCCCCGATGATTCTCGTGCCAAGAAAGCTCATTCGATGTGGCTCAAGGAAAAAGATATTACACCTGCTCTTCAAACTATGTTGAAAAAGCTTGATGAAGTTGCTCAAAAAAGAGGACAGACCATTGCGCAGATGGCATTAGCATGGGTTCTTCGAAATCCTAAGATGACATCAACTCTCATTTCAACATCAAAGATGTCACAACTTGAAGAGAACTTAAAAACACTTGAACACCTAACATTTACCGATGATGAACTAAAAATCATCGATCAGATTTTAGCATCACTTTAGTCCAGTCACTGACTGGATTTCTTTTTTGTATTGACATCCGTTTCTAATAGTGTTATACTGATTTTGGAATTAAGGTAAGCCTTAAAAAAGGAGTATAAATCTATGCTGACATGGTTTATGGGTCAAGACGTTTGGGTACAAGCATTGATTGGCACACTATTTACATGAGATCGGAAGAGCACACGTCTGAACTCCAGTCACCGAATACGATC
>CALKAH010000027.1 GCA_937983315.1 uncultured Acholeplasmataceae bacterium
ACCACCGAGATCTACACTCTTTCCCTACACGACGCTCTTCCGATCTCTACCCGGATATCATCTATACCGATGAAAGAGAACTTTATACAGGTGAACTACCTGATGAGATCATTGAAGATATCTCGATTCTCTTTGATGGGTATCCCGGTGATTTTTATGTACAAGCACGTGTGATCCTCATCACGTATGATGGTTTTATCTTATACGATGGAGAAGAGCATGTATTTGTTCTCTATCCTGATGTTGATGAACTCAAGATTAATGATGAAGTCTTAGTCGATCTTAGAATCACCTACCATTTAGGTCATTATAGCTACCTTGCAGATGATGTTAAATTGATCGAAAGGTATACACCTCATGAGGTTCTTCCCACATTCTATGAAATCAAGAACTATCTTGAAGGTAATAAAGTCAAGGACCGTGAACTTAAATATCGTTTTCGGGGGATGTTTACCTATATCAACGATGAACTGATCTTTACCAATGGTGTTTATGAACTTAAAAATCTGGTGTATGATGAAGACACATTTGACATCATCAACGATCATATTCATGAGTTAATGGATATCAATTTCTATTTTCGAGAAATGGGTAACATACCAACATTTATTTTAGATGACTCAGATTTAGAACTCTATGTCCTTGATGAACTCTATGTCACGGCTTATCATGAATTCTTTTTAGACTTAGAAATCAAACATATCCTTAATGATCTCCCTGATGCCATTCATAAGAGTGAGCGATTAACATTAGTCAGTGAAGGTATGTTTGGTCATCCTGTGGTATGGACAACACAATATCCATCCATCATCTCTAAAGAAGGTGTTGTCCAATCCGGTGTAACAAGTTATACATGTACAAGCATCATGTTTACCATTGATAATGGAAAACTGAGTAAAGGTCAATATAAGAATTTCTGTATTACAGTTGGGACACTTTTAACCTTAAAACAAGCGGACGCAGTGACCTTAGATTCCTATAAAGAAGTGATCGTTCATGGCATGATTATTAGATCTATTTATGGCATAAGTATCATGTATGATGGGACAGATCGGAAGAGCACACGTCTGAACTCCAGTCACCGAATACGATCT
>CALKAH010000028.1 GCA_937983315.1 uncultured Acholeplasmataceae bacterium
CATGAATGGTCCCTGATGGGACATAGATGAAATCACCAGGTTTGACTTCTTTTTCTACGAGAAGCTTCTTCCATTCATGATGATCAATCATGGATTTGAGTTCTTGTTTGGTAGTTGCTGTATGCCCATAGATGATTTTTGATCCTGGATCAGCTTCTAAGACGACCCAACACTCGGTTTTACCTAAATCTTTTTCATAGGTGAGTGCATAATCATCCGAAGGGTGGACCTGTACGGATAGATCATCATTCGCATCCAAGATCTTGGTTAAGAGTGGAAAACGTGGGGATGGTAGATGATTAAAGAGCTCACGATCCTTTTCATAAAGATCTTGTAAGGTTCTTCCTTTAAATCGTCCATTTTTAATGATCGATGATCCATGGGGATGTGCAGAAATTGCCCAGCATTCACCTGTTTTTTCAAATGGAAGATCATAACCAAAGCGTGTATGGAGTTTTTGCCCTCCCCAAATCCGTTCTTTGAAGACAGGCTCTAAAAATAAGATATCCATGTTGTATCACCTCATGTTCATTATACTTAAAAAAAAGGATAATCAAAAGACCTCATGCATTTTCACATGAAAAACGACAAAGGGTTACTTTGTCGCAATATCAATCAAAACTTTTTCGATTTCTTGATGAATCATGTGATAACCATGTGGACTAACGTGCAGTCCTTCAAGCGTATATTCGGGATTGAAACGACCCCTGCTGTCTTTTAGTTTTGAATTTAAATCGAGATATATAACCCCCGATATGGTTTTTAGCATATCATTGAGTGCATCGATATCGTGATTGTTTCTCGGACTAACAGACATACGATCAAGTGTTTCGTTCACGGGATAAACACTTTGCAAAATGATCTTGGCTAAAGGTAGTTGTTCGTGTATCTGCTTAATGATGTCACATATACGTGTGTATACATCAGCGGGTGTCGCATGAAGCAATGCAAAATCATTGGTACCAATTAAGATAATAACGACACGTGGTTTTAAATCATAGACAGAAACGTCAAGACGCTTTAAAACACCTTCGGTAGTATCGCCACCAATTCCTCTGTTGTACACTAATCGTCCTGCAAAAAGCTCATAAACATTGAAATCTTGAGTGATAGAGTCGCCTAAAAACACAATACCACCTTTGGGGACCGTCTCATTGATTTTTTTAAACGTTTTAACTTTGCTATCATACCCAAATTTCGCGATAAGTTGAAAGAAAGCGTTAGAACCTGCTTTTTTGCCTTTTTCATACATGATTAAGCTTGAAATGGGAATGATGAGGACTAAAAGTCCAATGATGATATATTCAAACATTAGCGGACATGGGCTTTGATAACGATACATTCATTATCTAAGCATTTCAGTTTCACACGTTTAATCGTTGCAGGAATGATAAACGTTTCGGCATAATGGATAGTGTAGGGTTC
>CALKAH010000029.1 GCA_937983315.1 uncultured Acholeplasmataceae bacterium
TTGTGCCCACGTTGCTATGTGTTCAGTTTGTAGTGACCAGTGTAGTAACGTTGAGGCTGTGGTTTTTTTTGTTAATGATACGGCGACCGCGAAGATCTACACTCTTTCCCTACACGACGCTCTTCCGATCTTCGAACTCGAAGCAAAACTTGACCCAGAGACGGTTTCTCTTGTTCATGATTACTTATTTCCGGAGGAATGTCATGAAAATTAAGGATGGATTCGTTTTAAAAAATGTAGCAGGTAAACATATTGTCGTACCAATTGGTGATACAGCTGTTAACTTTAGTGGTTTACTTACCCTAAATGAAAGTGGTGTCATCCTTTTTGAATGTCTTACTCAAGACTTAAGCGAAGATGAAATGGTTCATGCGTTATTAGAAAAGTACGAAGTTAGTGAAGATCAGGCACGTCAAGATGTTCATGCATTCATTCAAAAACTATTAGATAAAGGATTGATTCAGTGAATTCCTTCTCCGTGACGAACCAAGAACTCATCACGATAATTGATGAGTTACTCAATCAACATAAAGATGTCAAATTCAAAGTAGTTGGAACAAGTATGCTCCCCTTTTTTAAGCATCTTGAAACCAGTGTTACATTAAGAAAAAAAGAAGATTATTTCGTCAACGATGTTATATTATTTAAATATCATGATGAGTATCGTCTTCATCGTATTCGAAAGATTAAAGGCAAACAAGTCGTCGTTATTGGTGATAATCTTCTTAGCAAAGAAGACATTCAAAAAGAAGATATTTTGGGTTCGGTCGTCTCCTATTCCAAAGGCATGAAAGAAGTATTAGTTCAATCATTGATTTATCGGATTAAAGTCTTTATATGGCTACTTGTTAAACCATTTGGAGTAAGAATCATGAGGAGATGTCGTCATGAATGAAATCACACGTCAAGTCTTAGATGTTGTTATTGCAGGTCTTAAAGATCAATCTTATACCGGAATAATATGTGATCAACATGCATTTTATGTTCAAACGGTTGAAAACGGATTTTCAGGTATTGTCTATAAAGCATTAAACAGTGCACCTATATCGGATCAACTCAAAAAACACCTTGAACGAGATTTTTTTGGCTATGTGACGCGTGATGCCAAACAACTAGATTCAATTGAAACACTCGACCATATATTGAATGAATCAAAGATAAACCATATTTTCTTAAAAGGAAGTAGGCTTAAAGCAATATATCCAGAGTCATTTATGCGGGCAATGGGTGATATTGATGTACTTATTCCATCAGAAAACATGAATGATGTGCATCATCTTTTCAAGAAGAATCAAATCTTATTAAAATCAAGATCAACTGCACACGATGTATTTGAATTACCCAATCACATCATCGTTGAAGTTCACCCCTCATTGTATAAAGATTTCAATCCAAAATACGAATCACTCATGAAATCACCATGGAGTCATGTCAATCTAGTTCATGAATCCAGATATGAACTCAAACACGAATATGAGTTGGTCTATCTTCTTTATCATCTTGCCAAGCATCTTGATGCGAGTGGCATTGGATTAAGAAGTGTTCTTGACATTGGTCTATATGCAAAACACTATGAATCATCCATGAATATTAGGACACTTCACGAATACGTGAGTCAAATCGATATGAAACAATTTTTTCAATCGATGATGGTTCTATGTCAAGTTTATTTTGATCTCGATCTTAACAGATTCATTGATCAAGACTTTAGACTTGAAGATGAAGTCATCGATGGGATTACAGAATATCTTCGAACATCGGGTATTCATGGAACAGGAAAAAAGCATAATGCTTTTACAACTCGCTTTGCAAGTAGCAAGAATAAGAAAAAGAATCGAATAGGTGTCATACTAGGTATCTTCTTTCCCGATTTTGAATCGATGTGTGGAATCTATCCATGGTTGAAAAAAGCTCCACTGCTATTACCTGTTACCTGGTTATTAAGAGTCATTAGACTCATCTTTGTTAAATTCAAATCGAGTGTAAGGAAAGTAAAATCGATGACCATGAAAGAAGATGAAATTGATCAATTATCAGAATTATTTACAAAGATTGGTCTTTGATTTAGAATAAATCATTTTAATGCAAAAACTAAGCAAATTTTTCTAAAAATTGCTTGAAAAAGAGAAGTATGGATTTACATTTATTATATAAATGTTACAATTAAATTAACTATGTTGTCATGACATTAAAGGAGGACTCAGTTATGAATGAGAAAACACCTTATGTAACGCCTGATGTAGAAGTGATTGAATTTGTTTTTGAAGAAAGTATTGCAGAAAGTTCAGGTTCTATGTTTTATGAAGATCTGTGGGGAGGAAATAGTTAACATGAAAAAACTAATTGTTTTCTTATTTATCCTTTCAGCAGTTTTTTTATTTGCATGGCCCAAGACAGATGTTGAAGCTATTGGTGGGACTGTCAATGTCTCTGTACGCTCAATCTTTGATGCAGAAAATACCGTAACCAATAATCTTAACGCTCAAACATATGGAACATCCGTGAGTCTTGATGCACAATTAGGTTCTCAAAGCGGTTATTCATTTGCATTCTGGGCAGTGAATGGCGTTTATCGTCCGGATCTCGCATTAGCAACCAGTCCATTTGTTGTCACATCAGATATGAGCATTGATGCTTATTTCAGTTCAGATACACAACATTTAGTGACATTCATTGACAGTAACTATCGCGTATTAAAGGCTGAACATGTTTCTAATAATGGAACAGCAACAGCACCCGGTACTTTACCAACTAAACCAGGATTGGTTGTAGCAGGTACACCATGGAAAGAACTTGGTGGAGTTAAGACGACACTGGATAGTATTACAGAAGATATCATTTTCGTTCTTCAATATGTTGAATCAAATTTAAATACCTATAACCTCACTGTAAATGGTGAAAGCCAAGGAACCAAAGCATACAATGAACTTGTTAGTGTTACTGCAGCAGCAACCAGCGGAGAAAATCAATTTACATGTTGGAAAGAAGGAACTAAAGTAGTTTCTTATGACCTAACTTACAAGTTTACAATGGTTTCTAGCAGAAACCTGACAGCTTCTTATGAAGCATGTGCTGTTGTACCTATTGTAAACATGAGTCAAGATTTAGAAGTGAGAAGTGGTCATAGAACACTTTTGACTCAATTCGATTTGCCATCTGGGTATGAACTTATTGAATATGGTTTACTCATTTCAATGACAGATAATACAGATCTTATTGTTGTTAATGGATCTGGAGTTACTGCACTTCAAACTGACGTTTATAACCCTACAACTCAAGAATATGTCATGAGCTTACCTAATGATGATGTTGTTAAAACACGCGCTTATGTCGTTTATAAGAATGGTGAAACGATTGATTATGCATATAGTGAAATGATTAAGTTCACTTATGATGTAACATTTGAAAGCAATGGAGGAAGCAGTGTAACAACTCAGTCAATATTAAAGGGACAAACAATATCTGAACCTACCGATCCTACAAAATCTCTAAAAGTATTTGGAGGATGGTATGTTGATTCTGGATTAACTACTGAATGGAATTTTTCAACACCAATAACACAAAACACAACACTTTATGCAAAATGGAATAATGGATTATTTATATATGAAATATACGGTGCTGGTAACAGTGCAGGAGCAACTTTTCAAAACGATTATGTAGTTTTATATAATGCAACTCCAAACAGTATTTTGTTAACAGGATATTCACTCCAATATGCTTCAGCAACAGGAACAACATGGAACAATAAAGTTTCGTTGAACGGAACAATTAATGCCGGAGACTACTTTTTAGTTCAACTTGCAGGTGGTACTACCAACGGCTCTGTATTACCCGTAACCCCAGATCAATCATCTACAAGCATCAATATGAGTGGAACAGCAGGTAAAATAGCATTGGTAAATACAATCACTTCACTAACCGGTGCAAATCCATCAAGTGATTCGACAGTGATTGATTTTGTTGGTTTTGGATCTACTGCAAATGGTTATGAAGGTTCTGGTCCCACTCCTGCACCTTCACTTACATTATCGGTAAAACGAATAGCATTTGAGGATACTAATAATAACAGCACAGATTTTACATCAGTTAATGCTAGCTTAAGTTATTTAAAGATCGGAAGAGCGTCGTGTAGGGAAAGAGTGTAGATCTCGGTGGT
>CALKAH010000030.1 GCA_937983315.1 uncultured Acholeplasmataceae bacterium
CGGTTGATCGGAATGTGAATATTGATATCACATTTGATGATTTCAACTTCACCATGTGGTTTTGAAACTAACAACCATTTTCTAATCGTATTCATGTTATCCTCTTTCTACCAAAAGAAAAACCCATCGTGTGATGGGTATAAATATCATGTATGACCCATCATCCAAGCTTTAGCACCTTACGTTTGCAGGTTGCTGAAGGGTCATCGAGCTTGTCTCTCGCCTTCTCTTTATGGTATCTTCATTATATCAAAAATTGTGTGAATTTTATCAAGTCAATTTATGAACGTTTCTTATAGTCTTTATCAATCTTCTCTTTCCAATCTGGTGCAACACACTTGTTTACTCGAAATTCACTAATTGCCTCATCAAGAACCCGGTAATTCAACTCTGTCCCCATTTCATCTGCGTGATAATTAGCTGCACGATCAGCGTGAATTCCAAATCGTCCTGCAGTCTCTACAGCATCGATGTTCGCACCTAAAAAGATAAACTCCCACCCGTACTTTTCTTTTTGATATTCAATTGCTTTTCGAATATCTTTATATGAGAACTCTTGACTTGCATTTTCCATACCATCTGTAATGATGATAAAGAGTGTCTTTTCAGGTTTATATTCGTCTTTGAGTTGTTTATGAATACCGACAATCTTTCTTATGCTCCGACCAATAGCATCCAACAAAGCTGTTGAACCTCTTACAAAATACTCTTTTTCCGTGAGTGGATTGACTGTTTTGATATCTTCACGGTGATGCAAAACTTCAAACTGATCATCAAAGAGAATCGTTGAGATCACTGCTTCTCCTTCTACAAACTTTTGTTTGTTTAAGAGTTCATTAAATCCAGCAATCGTTTGTTTCTCGAGTCCCCCCATCGATCCACTACGATCCAAAATGAATACCATTTCAACCAAATCTTTTTTCATTGTATCTCTCCTTTGTTTTTGTTTTACACACTAAGGATACATGAATGAAATGACGATTGGGTCGTTTGAAAAGCGACAAATGAATCAGTCGATTCCACCAATGGTCTTTTGATCAAAAGCAAAGAGTGTGCGATTGATTTCATAGAGATCATAGATTTCTCTTTCAATGAAGTATTGGATAATGAGATCACTGGGTTGACTGGGTGACAGCGCATATCCAGCTTTAGCAAGAATATCTTTCGTTTCATCTAAACTGAGTTCAAGAGCAACCGCGAATGCAATCACTGTTTGTTTGCTGGGCTGATAGTTTGGGTTACTTTTAATCTTTGAGAAGAGCTTACGGTCAATATTGGCTCGTTTATAAACTGATATATCATCAAACCCCTTTTCGTCGATCAATCGAAAAAGACTTTCTGCAAATGTCTCATCTAATTGATCAAGTACATCGTTTAACGATCTATCCTTCTTTGAGACTACTTTACCTGGAGCATCATCAAACCGATCAATTATCTCATGACTATAATTTATTGTCGTCTCGAATAAAAGATTCGAGTCGATATATGATTTTACTGAGATTAATCGTTCTTTGGAGACTTGATAAGATGCTTCATCATAGACACAAAGATAGATCATCATCTCTTCTTGTTCCAAGAAAGATTTGATTGCACTTAATGCAAGATCAAGTGCTTCACCTCGTGGAAAAGCATAGGTTCCCGATGAAATTAAAGGAAAAGCAATCGATTCAATATGATTTTCCTTAGCAAGCATTAAAGCACCTTTATATGTTTGATAAAGCGTATCATGTTCTTGATGAAAACCATCAATATAAACAGGGCCTACAACATGGATCACATACTTTGCTTGTAGATGATAACCTTTGGTGATGATGGCATGTCCATCTTCAATAAAACCAAATAGGCTTCTTTCTTTGAGCAACTCAGGTCCTGCAACTTCATGGATTTTTTGATCAACTCCACCGCCAACTAAAGGGATGTTACTTGTCGAATTGACAATCGCATCCACGTTCATCTTTGTAATATCTTGACGAATGATTTCAAAAGGCATCTCTTCACCTCTACGTTTGATTAATTACATTCTATCATCATGACATCAGATGGATCATGATGTCTTTTATGAAAAAAGTAGATGCTATCTACTCTTTGATATCATGATGACACATCAATCTTAAGATTGCGACTCTTGCCATGCAAATTTATCTAAAAAATATTGGGTAATTTGATTATCAATGGTCGTATTGGCTAATACATAAAGCTTATCATTCTTAACATTTGTTTCAACATACTGTGATTGAATCGTTGAAAAGAAATGATCATACGTAAATTCAACACCATCCATGGGTTCATATAAATAAACAAATAGTGTTTCACCTTCACCCAGCTGATTCGCACTTAACGTATCTTTTCCTTCTGAAGGATTAATAAAGTAAAAGGGTTGATCATCAACAACGATCACATGAACTTCATAATATTCTTGTTGGACATCACCACACCCAGATAAACTAACAATCCACGATAACATCAAAACAATGAGTAGCCATTTGCCAGAACGCATGATTAAGGACCTCGCTTTAAATCCATTATAGTCCTCAATGAAATAAGAAATCAATTACAAATCAAGATGTCGTCATGTTTTTTCGATCAATGACTTCTTTTAATGTGATGAATGCATAAACGGCAACTAAACATCCTAAAATAATCATGATACTCACCGTATACGTATCAAAGCGGTTATTGACTGTACCTAAATAAAACATCACTTGACCAAAGAAATTATAGGTTGCATGTAACACCATGGTTAACCATAAATTCTTGGTGCGAAGATACATCACCGCCCATAACATGCCCATCAATGTCGAATAGATGACCTGTAGTAACGTACCACTTAATGAAGCTCCGTTTATAAGATTGATCAAGTGGATCATTCCAAACAAGATGGACGAAGAAATAACTGCAATCCATATGCCATGTTTTTTAGTAGATAATCGTTCGATCAGTAACATGAGTAAAAGACCACGAAAAATAATTTCCTCAAAAAAACCTACACTTAAACACTCAATAAAAAACAAAAATACACGATAAATGGGATCGATCAGTTGTGCTCTGCCACCCAAAAAAGCGATGATTGGAAAGTTATTGAGAGAAATTAAGAATGCTGGAATCATGATGATAAGTGCTTGACCTGCATGTTTGAAATGAAAGATCTTTCGATAACCAAATCCCAATAAAAGAATGATGAATCCACTTCCACCCAACATTCGAAGCACACTATTTGAGATCATCTCACTATCTTTTGATGTTCCCAAAAGAGGTGAGATCACAAACTGAAAAAGAATCATCGACACGATGATTCCGATGAGTAGTCCTTTTTGTTTTTTGGGTAATGTTGATTCGTGATTCACGTTTTATTCACTTCTATCATGATTTATATCGTTTGTTTCTTAATGTGTTTGGTGACTAGATAGACACCTAAAATAATCATCAAAAGACTCATAAATTGTGAAGGCGTAGGGAATACATTATACTCTGTATGAATGAGTGGGATAAAAACACCACGATCATCACCACGGATAAATTCAATCAGTAAGCGCCATACACCATAACCCAGTAAATAAACTTCAAGTTCTTTGTTCTTAAATGTTTGAACCTTATTTAACGCAAAGAATAAAATAAATAAGAAGGCTGCTTCAAACAGTTGTGTGGGAAATACCGCTTCTCCTGGATAAACTTCATGGGAATGACCACCTGGAAAAACCATGCCAGATCGGAAGAGCACACGTCTGAACTCCAGTCACCGAATACGA
>CALKAH010000031.1 GCA_937983315.1 uncultured Acholeplasmataceae bacterium
GACCACCCAGATCTACACTCTTTCCCTACACGACGCTCTTCCGATCTCCATTGATCTTGCACAATCGAAGGAAAAAGGTTTGAATCGCTTAGAACAGACCATTAAACAGATCACGAACAAAGAAGCAAGACCTATTGATTTCAAACAACAAGGAACATTATTCCCCATTGTTGCACGTCAAGGTGGTGTTTTAAAGCGTGCAGGTCATCCTGAATCGATTATGGATTTAACTGAAATGGCTGATCTTTATCCAGCAGGATTAACCGTTGAAATGATCAAAAAAGATGGTATCCTCTATCAAATTGATGAACTCAAAGATCTCGCTCAAGCAAATGGATGGACGATGATTAGTATCGCATCGTTGATCGAATATCGTAAGAAAGATGCAAGCCTAGTCAAACGTGCTGCCGAAGCTAATCTTCCAACCTCACACGGTGAGTTTAGCATTATTGGATTTGAAAATGCATTAAATGGTGAACACCATGTTGCCCTTGTTAAGGGAAATATTCAACCTGGTGATGAAGTTTTAGTTCGTGTTCACTCTGAATGTTTAACGGGTGATGCATTTGGATCACTTAAATGTGACTGTGGTGAGCAACTTCAAGCTGCTCTAGACAAAATCGAAAAAGCAGGAAAAGGTGTTCTACTTTACATGCGTCAAGAAGGGCGTGGCATTGGTTTAATCAACAAGATTCGTGCGTATGGATTGCAAGATCAAGGCATGGATACTGTCGAAGCTAATCTAGCGCTTGGCTTTGATGAAGATTTAAGAGATTATGGCATTGGTGCGCAAATCTTATCTGATCTTGGTGTCACCAAAGTGAAACTGATGACCAATAACCCTCTTAAACTCAAAGGTTTATCTGGACATGGTCTTGAAATCACATCCCGTGAACCTATTCAGCTGAATCACAATGAACGAAATGAACTCTACATGAGAACCAAGAAAGAAAAAATGGGTCACATGTTGAAGTTTAAAGACTAATCACATGCAAGCTTTTAAAACAATCATCTTTGATTGGGATGGGACACTTCATGAAAGCATGGTTATCTATTATCCAGCACTCATGAAAAGTATTCGTTATTTGACTGATCAAGGATATATTTCACATAAGACGATTAGCGAAGAAGATGCTAAACGTTATATCGGCATGAATCCAAAAGATATGTGGAAAACATTTCTACCAGAACTTGATGAATCCATAACAAGCAAAGCGAGTCAAATCATCAGTGAAGCGATGCTTGATGCGATTGATCAACGAAAAGCACGGCTATATCCGCAAGCACTCGAGATTTTACAAGCATTAAAAAACAAGGGTTACACACTCATCTACTTATCTAATTCTAAAACGTACTATATGAATAAAATGAGTGAAGCTTTTGGTCTTAATCGTTATTTTGATTATATGATCTGCTCTGAAATGTATGGTTTCATGCCTAAAAAAGACATTTTAGCATCCATCAAGCATCAGTTTGAACAACCCATGGTTATGGTTGGTGATCGGTTGATCGATATTGAAACTGGACAGACCCATGGTGCCAAGACGATCGGATGTGCCTACGGATATGGAAGTCTAGATGAATTGAAACATGCTGATTACATCATCAATAACCTGATTGAAATACTCAACATACTTTAAAGAGGGAAAACCCTCTTTTTTATTTATAAAAAATGAAAGCGTTTTTAAAAGACCCTTTCTTATCACATTATTATGTGATAGAATAAGAGTAACGACGTTACGAAAAGACAGGTAGGTTCTATGCGCATTGATAAGCATCCCATTTTAAATTTTCCCAAAAAGGAACCCATTCCTTTTATTTTTGAAGGTCAAGAGGTTTATGGTGTTGAAGGTGATACCATCGCTTCTGCTCTTCATGCTCTTGGTATCACAACACTTAGTTATTCCATCAAAAAAGGCCGTCCACGCGGTTTTTATTGTGCGATCGGTAACTGTGCTTCATGCAACATGATGGTTAACGGAATCCCCAATGTACGTACATGTATCACACCTTTAGTTGCAGGGATGATCGTGGAACGACAGACAGATAAGGGGGTTATCCGATGAAACATCATGAACTGATCATTATCGGTGGTGGTCCATCAGGTTTATGTGCTGCGAAAATGGCAGCTGAAGCAGGAGTTAAGGTTCTTATCGTTGATCGCAGTCCCCAACTGGGTGGTCAATTGACCAAACAAACCCATAAATTCTTCGGATCAAAAGCACAATATGCAAAAACACGTGGTTTTGATATCGCAAAGATCTTGATCGATCAAGTGATTCATCACCCCAATGTCACTATCTTACAAGAAGCAACCGTGGTTGGTCTTTATCCTGATAAAGTTGTTACGGTTTATCAACATGATACCTATACACGCTATCAAGCAGATAAAGTGATTGTTGCAACCGGAGCAAGTGAGAAATTCCTCGCGTTTGAAAATAATGATCTACCTGGTATCTACGGTGCAGGTGCAGTTCAAACGCTCATGAATTTATATGGTGTTTTACCTGGTCAAGATATCATCATGGTTGGTAGTGGAAACATTGGACTTATTGTGTCCTATCAACTCCTTCAAGCTGGGGTACACGTAAAAGGTATCGTTGAAGCAGCACCTACTATCGGTGGATATAAGGTCCATGCGTCCAAGATTAGACGTCTTGGTGTTCCGATCTTTACATCGACGACCGTGCAACGTGCGATAGGTTCTACACATCTTGAAGCTGTTGAACTCGTTGAACTTGATGCCAAATGGCAACCTCTACCGGGAACAGAACAGATCATCCCTATTGATGCATTATGCATCTCGGTTGGTTTATCACCCATGCATCAATTATTATCCATGGTTAATGCGAAAACCAAATATATCAATGAATTAGGTGGATTTGTACCTATCATCGATGATCATCATCAAACAACACAAGAAGGCATTTTTGCATGTGGTGATGCTGTGGGTATTGAAGAAGCAAGTTCAGCCATGATGGAAGGATACTTAACAGGTCTTTATGTTGCTGAACATCTTGGAAAATCCCATCCTGAATCGCATGCCTTGAAAGAAAAATATGAACATGAACTCGATATGTTACGCAATGGTCCATTTGGTATTAAGACCAAAATTGGACTTGAGAAGCTGAGAAAGGATGACATCCATGCTTAATAAAACAGGTATTCCCACCAAAGATCAAATCCTTTCACGTTTTCCAGATCGAAAAGCACTGATCAAACCGAAAGCTATTCTTGAATGTTATGAAGATATTCCATGTAATCCATGTTCAACTTCGTGTCCATTTGATGCGATTGAAATCGGAGAAAACATCAATGTACAACCCAAATTGCATACCGATCTTTGCACAGGATGCGCGGTATGTGTTCCAAGTTGTCCAGGTTTAGCCATCGTCATTGCTCAAATTAAAGGGGATCGCGCAGTTTTTAAAATCCCTTATGAGTTTTTACCGATGCCTGAAAAAGGACAAGTTTGGGATGGCGTTAATCGCAGTGGTGAAGTGATTTGTGACGCACTGATTGAACATGTCGCTATCACCTCAAAAACTGACCACACTGCAGTTGTCACTGCAAGTGTTCCGGTTGAATTTATCTATGATTTTGTCACTGTGAGGGTCAAACAATGAGAAAAGAAGACATCATTATATGCCGCTGTGAGGATGTATCACTCAAACAAATTCATGATTTACTTGAACAAGGTTACACCACCTTTGAAGATTTGAAGCGTCTTTTACGTGTGGGTATGGGACCGTGTCAAGCAAACACGTGTGGTCATCTGATCCAACGCGAATTAGCTAAGCATTTAGGACAATCCGTTGAAGTGACTCCCGTTCATAAAGTTAGACCCCTTGTTTTGGGCGTCCCATTAAAGAAGATTGCGGAGGACCAAGACGATGAACGTTAATTGTCTAATCATCGGTGCAGGTATCAGTGGCGCTTCCATTGCATATAACTTAGCGAAAAAAGGCATGAAAGATATCCATGTCATCGATAAAAGTTATTTTACCAGTGGTGCAACAGGTCGCTGCGGTGCTGGTGTTCGTCAGCAATGGGCAACTGAAATGAACTGCATACTCGCAAAAAAGAGTATTGAATTTTTCGAACATGCAAAAGAGATACTTGAGTATCCAGGAAATCTTGAATTCAAACAAGAAGGATATTTGATTTTAGCAACATCAAAAGATGAACATGATCAGTTCACAAAAAACGTTGCGTTACAAAATCGTCTAGGGATTCCATCAAAACAGTTAACAAAAGAAGAAGCACTCAAGATTGTTCCACATCTCAACCCTGATTCTTTTTACAGTGCAACATTTTGTCAAACAGATGGTCATCTGAATCCCTTTAAAATGACTGAAGCTTATATGCTTGCAGCAAAAAGACTGGGTGTGACGTTTTCATTTTTTGAAGAAGCCAAAGAGATTATCGTTGAAGATAAAGCCATCAAACGTGTTGTTACCAACAAAAATGTTTATGACACTTCGATTGTGGTGAATGCAGCAGGTGGATATTCTTATGAGATTGGTCAAATGGCTGGTGTCGATATTCCTGTTTATGCAGAAAATCATGAAATACTTGCAACCGAACCTGTTGAACGGATGCAAGGTCCCATGGTGATGTCATTTTCTAAAAACATCTATTGTCAACAAGTTCCTCATGGTGCATTTCTCATGGGTCGTAGTAACCCCCATGTGGAAAAGAACCATGACGTTGAATCGACATGGTCATTCCTTGATCATATGTCAAAAACATTGGTTGATTTGATGCCCAAAGTGGCTGAACTTCGTGTGGTGAGACAGTGGGGAGGATCCTACAATATGTCTCCTGATCGACAACCCATCATCGGTGGAACCGATCAATGTCAAGGTTTTTATATGGCGTGTGGCTTTAGTGGACATGGATTTATGCTCGCACCCATGACAGGATTATTGTTATCAGAAATCATCTTAAAGGAACCATCTTCGATGGATATGACATCGCTTCATATCGATCGGTTTAAAGACCAAACCATCGCACATACCGAAAAATCTGTCGTATAAAAAGGAGAGTTGACATGGCAATTTATACCTATCAAACAGAAGCATTAACAGACTTTACTCAAGAAGAAAACATCAAGAAATACCAACAAGGATTAAAAACCGTTGAAGGTTATATGGGTAAAACCTATGATTTAATCATCGGAGGAAAACGAATCAAAACCGGAAAACAGATGGTTTCGCTGAATCCCGCAAATATCCAAGAGGTCGTTGGTACCATCTCTCAAGCTGGATTAGAAGAAGCAGAACTTGCCATGCAAGTTGCATTAAAAACCTTTGAAACATGGAAATATGTGGATCCAAAGGTCCGTGCAGATGTACTCTTTAAAGCTGCAAATATATTGCGTCGTCGTAAATTTGAGTTTGCTGCATTGATGACCAAAGAAGCAGGTAAACCATGGGTTGAAGCTGATGCCGATGTTGCCGAAGCGATTGATTTCTTGGAATACTACGGCCGTCAGATGATCCAATTAACACAGATTGATAACGTGGTTCTCTCGAGAAGAGATATGGAAAGAAACGAATATACCTATATTCCACTCGGTGTAGGCGCCATCATTTCTCCATGGAATTTCCCACTAGCGATTTTGACAGGGATGTCTTCTGCAGCAATTGTATCAGGAAATACCATCTTAATTAAACCTGCTTCAACCACACAAGTGATTGCGTACAAGTATGTTGAAGTATTAGAAGAAGCAGGACTTCCTGCGGGTGTTGTTGGCTTCATTCCTGGATCAGGAGCGGTCATTGGTGATTATTTAGTCAATCATCCAAACATGCGATTTATCTCATTTACAGGATCCAAAGAAGTCGGTATGTCCATCTACGAAAAAGCTGCAAAAGTCCAAAAAGGACAAATATGGCTTAAACGTGTCATCGCTGAAATGGGTGGAAAAGATGCGATTATTGTAGATGATGATGCTGATCTTGATCTTGCAGCAGATGCAATCGTTAAATCTGCATTTGGTTTTTCAGGTCAAAAGTGTTCAGCATGTAGTCGTGCCATTATCCATGAAAAGGTGTATGATGCTGTCATTGAAAAAATGGAAGCCATCACCAAGAAACTCACCGTTGGAGATCCATCCTTAAAGGAAACGTTCATGGGTCCCGTTAATGATGCTCATGCTTTTAAAAAGATTACGTCCTACTTTGAAATTGGTGATAAAGAAGGTAAGAAAGTCATCGGTGGTCTCTCTGATGGATCAAAAGGTTACTTTATACAACCTACTATCTATAAAGACTTAGCACCAGATTCAATACTCATGCAAGAAGAAATATTTGGTCCAATCTTAGCTGTTTGCAAGGTCAAATCGTTTGATGAAGCGATCGAAGTTGCGAATAACACTGAGTATGGTTTGACCGGTGCAGTCATATCAAGAAACCGGATGCATCTCGAAATAGCGCGTCAGAAATTCCATGTTGGAAATCTCTACCTTAACCGCAAGTGCACGGGAGCAATCGTGGGTTACCAACCCTTCGGAGGTTTCAATATGAGTGGTACAGATTCTAAAGCGGGTGGACCTGATTACTTAATCTTACACATGCAAGGTAAAACAGTCTCTGAAGCATTCTAAAAAAAACAACGTACGAGCAATCGTACGTTTTTCATTAAAAGTATCGTATTCCAAGTTCATGAATGAAGAGTGTTGCAATCAAGAGATCAGCCGATCCTCCAAAACTCCATCGATGATCAATAGCTTCTTGAGAGAAACGCTTAACTTCATCGATATCGGTGACATCAAGTGATGCAACCTTCTTTTTGATCTCCATGTATGTTTCAAATGATCCAGCACGTTTGAGAAGAACCGTATCATCGGTGGAACGAATGAGAAGTTGTAGAATCTCTCTAAGCCTTGTATCAGTAATCTCTTGTCCTTCAATCAATCGTAAAGCATAATGAACGGATGGAAGACCTAAAGATGCTTCACCGCGAGCCCCCATAATTTGATGTTCATGATAGGCTTTTTCACCAAAGGTTATCGGGTTCTTTTCGAAGTCTTCAAGGATAGGTTTGGCAAGCAATTGAATGGTTAAAAAGATATGATTAAAATCAAGTTTGTGTTTGATGACATAACCTGAAGATAGCATCACTAAGCCAAGGATAAAGATTAACCCTTTGTAACAATTGATGCCTTCAGTCACCTCATACATGGCATGTTCTGCTTGAAGACCAATCTTTCGACCTTGTTCCATGAGCCGGTAGTGTTCAAGTCCTGATGCACCCAAGTTAAAAAGTTCAATCATGTAGGGGATGATTGCATCTTGAGCCTTGATCATGAGTTCATAATTCATATCGTGATGAGATCCTTGATGTGAGGGTGTGACAAGTCCAAATTTGTCTTCAAGATCAAGTTCTCTCATCATGGCTTGTTTAGCAAGTTTTTTTAAATCTTCTTCAAGGTGATGTTTGACAGTTTCTTCAACAAACGCTATTGTCTCACTCAAAGGATGGGTGCGATTTCTTGCACAATGGTGAGCTTCACGATCGCAGAGATAACAGCGTCTTGAAGGATAACCTAAATCACGTCGAGAAATCGATCCATCGATATGCCAAAGATCTACATCGACTAATCGTCCGATCGGTTGACCATCTTCAATATCAATCAGTGACTTTTTTAATGCTTGAAGATCATCTGCTTGAACCGAAAGAAGCACGTATGGTCCATCTTCTCCATCGAGACGTTCAAGATGGATATAGCCGATCTCATGCTTGATCATAGATTCAAAATAGCGGACGACTACATACGCTTCCGGTGAATTTTTATGAATTCCGGGTATGTTAGCACGAATCGAAATCACAGCATCATAGCCCTTAGAAAGCATATAAGAAAGAAGAAAGGCACGTTTTTCACGTGCATCGAGGATAGAATCGGTCATTGAAAAAGGGCTCTCCCTTCTTTTGATGTTAAAAAACGATAAGTGACAGAAGGCACGCGCTTTTTAATCTCACGATAGTTCTTTTCACGCATGAGTTCTCGAATGAAAGATGCAGAGATCGGTTCGTCATGGTAAGTTTTGCGTTCAATGATATGTAGCTTATCGCCTAAGAGTTCTTGCATCGTTTCGTTATACATCCGTGTTGCAGCATCTTTTGGTTCTGTTCCAACATAACGGCTATCGAGTTCAAACGCTTTAAAGAAATGCTGTTTAAATATGGTGATGTCAAGTTCCATAAACTGCTTGGATATCTGACTGGCATCTTTAATAAAATAGGTTGGAAATGTTGCAAGACTGATGATATAAGGTGTCGATGGTACAACACTGACATTTTTTAAATGTTTCGTCGCCTTTTTGATCAATTGATAGCGCACTTGAAACGGAAAAACGGATCTGTTTTCCTCAACGAGAAAGATGATGACCTGATCATTTTCTTTTGCACATGTTTCGATTAAATAGAGATGACCATTGGTCAGTGGATTACAATTCATCACCAGTGCAGCTCGTTTTCCATGATGAGGTTTCAGGGTGGTTTTGAGTGCAAGTAAGTGATCACTGATCGTATAGAGTTTATTTTCTAAAAGCGCAATATGAGCTGTTTCAGCAACCAAAGCAAACGGATATCCCGTAAAATAGACTTTATTTTCTGGTTTTGTGTAGATGAAATACTTGTTGATTTGGCGTTCTTCAAAT
>CALKAH010000032.1 GCA_937983315.1 uncultured Acholeplasmataceae bacterium
AGATCGTATTCGGTGACTGGAGTTCAGACGTGTGCTCTTCCGATCTTTTACCATTTTATGCACTGTATTTCAATATGTATAAACAAAAAGACTCACATTGGAGTCTTTCAAGTCAATTTTGGT
The DNA here is from genome assembly GCA_937983315.1 of uncultured Acholeplasmataceae bacterium. GTDB lineage: Bacteria > Bacillota_I > Bacilli_A > Acholeplasmatales > Acholeplasmataceae > Peloplasma. The sequence goes on from CALKAH010000032.1 coordinate 124, forward strand.
GCGGACGATGAGATTTGAACTCACACGACATTAACTGTCACATGCCCCTCAAACATGCGTGTCTACCATTCCACCACGTCCGCCATTAAAAAAGGTGCGAACACCTTTTTTTATCCTTATTCAACAGCAATGATATAGGTATAAATATCTTGCTTGCCCTCGATCACATCGACTTCAATGTCAGGATTAAGCTTCTTCGCATGAGCAACCACTTGATCGAGTTCATCTTCGTCAGCGTCATTTCCATAGAAAATCGTAATGATTTCTCGATTTTCATCTACCATATCATCTAAAAGCTTTTGAGTTGTGTCTAAGCGAGATGGTGTGGATACTTTGATTTCGCCGCGCGTGATACCAATGAAGTCACCATTTTTGATTTGTACACCGTTTAATTCGGTATCTCTCACTGCATAGGTCACTTCACCTGAACGCATGTTAGATACGATTTCCATCATCTGTTCAACATTGTCATCCACTTCTTGGGTGGGATCAAATGCCATCAGTGATGAATAACCTTGTGCGATACTCTTGGTCTTCAGGACACGAATCGAACGATTCGGTAAGAGATCTAACGTTTGTTCAGCGGATAAAATAATATTCTTATTATTGGGTAAGATAATGACGTGTTCACAGTTGAGCTCTTCAACAGCTTTAACAAATGCTTCTGTCGATGGGTTCATCGTTTGACCGCCATCAATAATTAAATCAACACCGAGTTCCTTAAAGGCATCATGAATACCTTGACCGGATGCTACAGCGATTAATCCATACTTCGTTTTCTTTTTAGGAGCTTTCTTCACTTCAGGTGCAGGTGCTTTATGCTCATGAACGTTATCACCAAGGATGGTTTCGTTTTGAATGCGCATGTTTTCAATCTTAATGGTTTGGAGATCACCATATTTTTGAGCTAATGTTAACGCAACACCAGGTTGATTGGTATGTACGTGAATCTTGAGAAGATCATCATCGGTGACAACCACTAAGGAATCACCCATTTGTGAAAGTGGATCCTTCATGAAGTTTTCATTAAACTTTTCAGGCTTATGAAGCTTCACGATAAATTCTGTACAATAGCCATACTTAATATCAACAACGCCAAGATTTTCAGCACCATGATAATGTTCTTTTTGTTGCGGTTGATGTTGAATTTCTGCTTCGTTCAACATATGACCTTCAAGGGCCATGACCCAACCTTCAATAATCTTAATAAAACCAGCACCACCTGAGTCAACAACACCTGCTTCTTTTAAGACAGGTAATAAATCAGGGGTTTTGATGAGTGTTTCTTTTGCTTGATCTAAATACATCTTTAAGACTTCTTCAACGCTATGTAAGTTATTGGATTCACGGACAACCTTTTCAGCTGATTCTCTAACCACGGTGAGGATTGTTCCTTCAACAGGATCCATCACAGCACGATATGCCATCTGATAACCACCGACAAGTGCTTGAATAAACTCTTGGATGGTTGCAGAGCCATTATCAATCTTGGCGATTTCTGAATAAACACCGCGGAAAAATTGGGACAAGATCACACCTGAGTTGCCTCGAGCTCCCATGAGTAAACCACGCGATAGAATTTTTGAAATATCAACGATTGATTGAGAATCTAAATTATTAACTTCTTTAATGCCTGCCATCATCGTCATTTGCATGTTTGTTCCAGTATCTCCATCGGGGACTGGGAAAACGTTGAGATGGTCAATTTCTTTGTGATTGTTTTTAAGGTTAACTGCGCCGTTTGTTACCATTTTCTTAAATAGAGTTCCACTGACTGTTTGATTCGCCATACTGAACCTCCCTCTATATTTACGAAAAATTGCATGTATATTTAAATGGAATAAATGACTGATTGGATGTACTTCAAATTGATACTTTTTTAGTATAGCATTTATAGTTTGAAATTACAAGCATTATTTCATCCATAAATCGCCAACTGTATTATATCATATTTCTTCGAAATAGTTCAATCTTTCGAAGCATTTCAGAAACGGATCATGCAAGAATGAAAGTCATTTTTCATTTTATGATTTTTTCCGTGATGATAATGCGTTTGGTGGTTGCAATTTTTAATTTTTTATGTTAAATTAGGTTGTGCAGTTAGGAGTGAGAATATGGCTGAATGCTACGTAACAGGTAAAAAGACTGTCTTTGGTAACAAGCGCAGTCACGCATTAAACGCGACGCGTCGCGTATGGAAGAGCAATCTACAAACCATCCGCATTAAGGACGAAGACGGAAAAATTATCAAAGTGAAGGTTTCCGCTCGTGCACTTAAAAAGAACAACTTAGAACGCGTTTAAAAAATAAAAAGGCAAATGCCTTTTATTTTTTTATTTAGCTTTTTAATGACTCGATCATGAGTATACGACCTTCATGAACATGGATGATTCCGTGGTCTTCAACAACTTCATTGGAGATGCATAATGGATCATATGTCATGAGAAGATAGGTTGATAAAGGATACTTAAATCCGATCAACGATAGTTTAGCTTTGGGATATGCAAATAAGCTGACATACCCTTTGGAATGAACGTCATGGAGTCCTTCTTGAAGGAGCTTGATTGTTGAATATTCATCAACGATTTGAAGTTCAGGAAACTCATCAAAAAAGAGTGTGTGAGCAACAAAATGTTCGATCCGTTCTCCACCTAATCCACCGATCATAATGAGCTCATCAGGGTTCATTTTTTTTGCTTCAACAAGGGCTTGGTGCGTATCGGTAACATCTTTAACGGGATTCAGTCTAATGACATGAAGATTAATCAGCATGCCCTGATTAGTTAAGGAGTCAAAATCACCGACTGCAAGGTCGATTTTGATCCGCTGTTTATATAAAGCAAGTACGGCTTGATCAACAGCAATGATGACATCACTTTCTTTAAGCGGGAAGATCTTTCTGATATCTTTTGGGGTGGGATAAGTGACGATAATCGCTCTCATCGCAATCCCTCAATACCTTTTGCTCGATCTTCAAGATTGAATAAATACGATCCAGCAACCACGATATCAACACCCGCTTCTTTTGCATCGTGAATGGTTTCATCATTGACTCCACCATCAATTTCAATGGCGAAATGGAGTCCGTTTTCTTTTCTTATTTTCACAAGTTCTCTCACCTTATCCATCATGTCTATCATGAAGGATTGCCCTCCAAAACCGGGTTCAACCGTCATGACTAAAATCAGTTGAACATCATGCAAATAAGGGATAATCGTTCGTACAGGAGTCTTTGGCTTCAATGCGATCCCGACACCCACTTTTTCTTTTTGAATCGCTAAAACAGCTTCTTGCACATGATTCGATTCAATATGAATCGTGATGAACTTTGTTTGTGGAAAGACAAATTTGGGAACCCATTGAAGAGGATCAGTGACCATCAGATGCACATCAAGTGGAAGATGGGTCTGTTCTTCGATGCTTTTTGCGATGGCTGGTCCAAAGGATAAATTGGGAACAAAATGACCATCCATGATGTCAAGATGAATATAGTCTGCTTGACTCACGGACTTTAGTTCATCTTTTAATGATGTGAAATTGGCTGTTAAAACAGAAGGCGCAACTTTCATGTGATTTACCTCCTAATATTTATCTTTTTGTTGTTTGATCTCTTCAATAAAGCTGAGATAGTTTTCATAACGGGATGCTAGCATTTCTTGATTGACATAAGCTTGTTTAACCGCACATGAGGGTTCATTGATATGTAAGCATTTCGTTTTAAACTTACATGATGATGATAACTGTTCAAAATCAGGATAATACTGCTTAAGGTCTTCTGGGAAGAAAAGGGATAATTCAATCTTCGAAAACCCTGGAGTATCCACGATGTATCCATCATGGATTTCATAGAGTTCAGTGTGACGAGTTGTATGTTTTCCTCTGCCTAAAGCTTCAGAGATTTCTTGAGTTTTCAACTCTAATTCTGGCATGAGTGCATTGAGTAATGTGGATTTACCGACCCCTGTTTGTCCCGCTAAAACACTGATCTTATCTTTAAAGACATGGGTGAGAACATCTATACCAATACGCTGCTTACTATTCACATAGTAGACATCATATCCTAGGTGTTGATAATAATTCAATTTTTCACGAAGATCATTCAGTATTTCTTCATCGATTAAATCGATTTTTGAGATGACTAAAATGGGAACAAGACGTTCCTGTTGCATCATCACGAGAAATTTATCGAGTAAGTTGAAACTAAAATCGGGGCGAATGGCAGAAAAAACGAGAATCACTTGATCGACATTGGCAACATCAGGACGTGTCAAATCATTGAATCTGGGTTCAATCTCACGGATGATCGTGGTATCTTCTTCATCATCATAAAGAACATGATCACCCACTTTAGGACTGATTTGGATGATTTTGACGTCTTTTTTTGTTTTTTTGGTCAATTGCTTATTGAAAACCGATTTTTCATCGAGTTTCATGTAGCGCAATTTCCCACTTGCATGAGCCATGACTTCTTGTTTGGTTTCCCAATCAATAATGGTATATTGATTAGAAATCATTTTTTTGATAAATCCTCTTTTCAAATGAACCTCCTAGGTCAAATGCTGGCTTCTCAACTGACCGCATGCTGCATTGATATCATGACCTTGTTCTTTACGCAAGGTCACTTGGATTTTATTTTTCATTAAGATATCATAGAAAGCTTCCATGGTTTCTGTTTTACTGCGTTTATATCCGGATTCTAAGACTTCATTATAAGGAATTAAGTTCACGTAAACATTTAATCCACGTAAGACTTTAACGAGTTCAAGTGCTGTTTCAGCTGAATCATTCAGACCATCAATCAAGATGTATTCAATGGTCACACGTCGTTTTGCAACGGAGAGATAGTATTTGATCGCACCAATCACTTCTTCAACCGGATAAGCTTGGTTGATCTTCATCAGTTTGGAGCGTATCTCATTATTGGGTGCATGTAAACTGATGGCAAGATTCACCTGTAAGCCCATATGTGCATATTCTCTAATCTTAGGAACAATACCCGAGGTTGATACCGTAATATGTCTTGCACCGATAGCAAGACCTTTCGGATGATTGATTGTTGAGAGGAATTTAAGTAGGTTCTCATAGTTATCAAACGGTTCACCAATCCCCATCACCACCACATATGAAATACGTTCCTTGAGGATCCGTTCAGTTTCAATGATTTGTGCAATGATTTCACCTGCATTGAGATCGCGTTTCTTCTTTAATAATCCCGATGCACAAAAGGAACATCCAATATTACATCCGACTTGTGTGGTCACACAAATCGAATTACCATAATGATGTTTCATGAGGACGGATTCAATCAAATGACCATCGACTAAACTATAGAGTGCTTTAACGGTTCCATCCGCACTGATATGCTTTAAAACGAGTTCAAGTGCTTGAATCGTAAAGTTTTCTTTTAAGAGTGCAACGAGATCATCAGGTAAATTGGTCATTTCATCAAATGACTGAACCTTTTGTTTATAGAGCCATGACCAAATTTGATCAGCACGATATTTTTTATGTCCTTTTTCAAGGAGAAATTCAACCAACGCTTCATGCGTCAGATTATAGATTAACATCTTATCACCTGTCATTTATTATACACGAAAATGAGCCTTTACCAACGAAAAAACCTGACGAATCAGGTTTTAACTGCGAATTGTCGCTTGATAGCTAAATGCAAGTCGATTGGTGATCTTTTTCATGACTTGATCCACATCGTCTGCACTTAATGTTTTGTCTTTGTCGTTAAAAACGAGTGAGAATGCGATCGATTTCTTTCCTTTTTCAATCGATGAACCTTGGAAAACATCGAAGACATCCACAGAAACTAAAATCTTTTTCGAGATCGGAAGAGCGTCGTGTAGGGAAAGAGTGTAGATCTCGGTGGT
>CALKAH010000033.1 GCA_937983315.1 uncultured Acholeplasmataceae bacterium
ACCACCGAGATCTACACTCTTTCCCTACACGACGCTCTTCCGATCTACGTCAGAATGAAAATCTTCAAATCCGAATTGAATCATATCCATTTCGATTTTTTCTAGTTCATCTTCAAGTCTACCTAAATCCCAGGTAGCCAATTCTGATGTCTTGTTATCTACCAAACGAAAGGCCTTTATTTGGGCTTCTGTGAGGTCATCAGCGATAATACAAGGAACAGTTGCTATTCCTAGCTTTAAGCTCGCCTTGAGCCTTGTGTGGCCAGCTATAATCACATTATCTTTCGTTATTACTAGCGGAACTTTAAAACCAAACTCTTTGATGCTATTAGAGACCGCTTCTACTGCAGAATCATTATTTCTTGGGTTGTTGTCGTATTCGAACAACTCCGAGGGTTTCTTCATCACTATATTCATTGATCCAGGTTTCCTCACCTTTCTCGATTCTCTTTAACATGATATCGATTTCTTCTTTTCGTTCATTGAAATCACGACCAAATTTAATGATTAGCAAATACTTAATTGCATTGAAGTCTGGCAATGCTCTTTTCTTATATTTAACTAATCGCTTTTTGGTTCCGGATGACGTTTCTTCAATAATAGTTTGGAGTTCTTCATACTCCATACCAACTGCTCGTTGAAACAAGGCATCCATGAGTTTGCTTTTGAGTTCTTCATCACCATTGATAAATGCTTGATTTAATCTTGGATGAGCTCTCTTCAATTTAATTAATGTATTCTCACTTAGATTAATTGCTTTGGCAATTTCTTTTTGAATGATCCTTTTAGCAACCATATCTTGAATACTTTTTAGTCTTTCATCGAGTACTCCATCAGCTTCCCAGCGCTGATAGGTATCTAGTACCTTTGGCACAGTAATTCCACCCTTTCGATTATTCAGTCTTTTTATCAAAAACTGAAGTTATCCATTGGTAAAAATACTACAATTCTTTCTGCAAAAAAAAGAAACTCTCGATTTGAGGGTTTCTTTCTTCTAGGCTCTCCTAAAGCCAGTATTCCACGCTAATTAAAGTATATAAGTTTTGTCAATTTTTGTCTACATGCCAGCGGCACAAAGCATCGCCGCCAATAGCGAATTTGAGTGGATTTCCTCTCCCCCACTCATAACAATATATTGTGGAGTAGGAAAACGGCGGTTTGATTCTAGAAAAATGGTAGATCGTGCTACCGTTCACAGTAATTATCGGAAGAGAATAGTTAAATCTTTATAACTTGGCGGTTCATTCCGCACCCTCTGTAAAAAGCTCATAATCATTTTCCTCTAGTTTATATAGAGTTTGTAATATCTGTGCTTTTCTTTGAGACAATAAATTGAATATAATTGATGATGCATTATCGGGAAACCAAGAAAGTAAAATCGATTCAATCTCAAAAAGACTCGTCAATAAAAGAATACTTGGTTCAAAGAAATTGTATGGCTTTGTTAAATCTACGTCTACTTCCTCATGGTTGATCGACATCGGATTCATAATTCCGATTGAATCAGCATGTGTATATTTACATGCTTTTGTATAAAACATCGTATAACTAGCTTTATGGTATTTCTTAATTATTTCAGGTATTTTCAATGCTTCTTTTTTAGCATTAAATTTGAATGACCATCCAAACTCATTTCTAAAAAACAAGTCATTATCTTTATACTTATTTCTCAGGTTATCATATATAAATGCATATTCTATAATATTTTCTTCTATAGGAAATTTTCCATATTTTATCAAAGGTTCAACTTCTGAAACGAAATAACCGTATTGTGAATGCTCAATGTATTGTAAAAAGATTGATTTGTCATTTTTGTGACTATATAAAATGCATATAGAAAGTTGAATTTCATAGAGGGTTCTCCAACGAGCATATGCTGCATCACTATAACCCATTCGTAAAAGAGTTAAAATTTCTCTCGACACCTGAAGCATCCGGCTATTAAGTTTATATACCACTGGAAGATAAATATCCATGTGAAATAGGAAAAATAGATTGTTACGTATCTTAAAATGATCTTGAAATACTTCAATCGACATAGATATAAAGTTAAAACATTCATCCCACTTAGGGTCTCTACCTGCGCTAGCAATGATAGCTTGTTCTTCATGATTTGTATGTGTTTTATCGAAAGCTAAGCAGATACTCTTGTAAATGTAATCATAATCACTAACATTAAAAAAGGTTTTATCACCAACAAACTTTCGAAGTGAATCATCGATAATTTTTGTCGGTTTCATAAAAGAAAGCACTATTTATCACCTCAAGTATCACATTAAATATTGTGAATCAAGAATATTAATAATTTTCCTTAAACGATTGGCGTATCAAAGTCATCATATAGTCAAATGATTCAACATCAGAAACCATAACTTGATAATCTCCATTACCCCAATGGCCGGTTTCATCAACCAATTTAGCAAGACCATCTGGATCTTTTAGTTTTCCTTTTTTCAAATTGATAAATACCTTTAATTCTTTTTTTAATACTACGATATCACAAATGTTGGATTTTCCCTTGAATGCTACATATAGTTTCTTTGGATCAACTTTAATATCGCCCAATTCAAGAATTCTTTGTTTTAATGCAGTATACAATTCGATCGTATATTCAGAACCCTTGTTTATTAGATCCTGTTCGGTATAGACTACAATTTCTTTAACAACCTTTTGAATAGAATCATCAATTACTTTTTCTATTGGGGTATTTTCAAATTTAGCAGCTTTGTTATGAGTTATCTCTGATAGTGAGACAATTCCATTTGAGAATTGCTTAATCTCATACAAGACAAAAGGCATGTTTGAAAACTCAGTAGCACTTTTTTGGTAATCAGTAAACTGTGGTGAAATAAAAATGATTCGTGTTTGTGACCAATCAAAATCCTTAATAGTTCTGCTGCTATTGGTTGTTTCGTTGAACAACAAAACAAAGTCGGCTTTACGATTTAGAAGTATATACAGGTATGCATATCCTTGATCAACTAAACTTTCGTTTCTACCTCTTTTGTACTCGATGATAACAAAAGAGTTAGTTTCTCGATTAAATGCAACAGTATCAAAACGATAACCCTCAGTAGGAAACTCTGTAGTTAAAAAAGATAGTTTGAAAAGCACATCGAGATTTTTCTCGACTAATTTTTGAATGTCCTTTTCAATTTTAAATTCAATTTCTTTTACAAAACTTAAACGATCAGTATCACGATTAAAAATCATAAAGTCCTCCATTCTAATCTTTTTGACTAAGTCACTTTGTGTTATATCTATAAATCAAAAGTGCCACAATAACTATATTGTAGCACTGGATGATTTATTTATATATGGAATTTTTGATTTTTCTTCATGAAGTAGTTTTATCATCTACTTCAAGTCATATTATTTCCATTCAAATAGCACTTGATGTTACTGTTCACAGGGATTAACAGATATTCACAATATTTGAAGTAAATACAATGATTCCAGCATCTACACTATCATCAAACCTTACAAAATAAATTCTTCCCCATAGTCTAGTTCAAATAAAACATTTTCTATTTTCAAATTAATAATTTGTGATGACGAAACTCGGTTTGATATTTGACTAATAGTTGACAACAATTCTCCATTTTGAATAACACTTGTAAATGTTGAGTTATAAATAAATGAATTAACAAGTGATGATGATAAAACATTTGCTTCTATTCTCTCAGGGACATCAGACGACAGATTCAAATTAATATTATGCAATGTTAAATTATCAAAAGTGGAATTTCCTACATATCCGAAGAGACTAACGTATTTAAAGTAAGAGATCGGAAGAGCGTCGTGTAGGGAAAGAGTGTAGATCTAGGTGGTCGCC
>CALKAH010000034.1 GCA_937983315.1 uncultured Acholeplasmataceae bacterium
AATCGATATGGGATGGAAAGACATATGTTTTTTGGATGAGGTGATTGTCTGATACTTGAACACCTTCCCAAAAATCAAGATCATCATATTGACGAATGATTAAATCATCAAAGTGGAGTGTCGGAGGTATTCGATCATCGATGATCACGACCAGTTGAACGTGTGTTGTATTAAATGAATAATCCGTAAGGGTGAAGTGAACTTCATATTGTCCTAAGGATTGCCAATCAACCTCATGTTCAATGATGACATGTTCTTTTGATAATCCATCATAATTATCCGATGCTTCATCAATCAATAAGATAAAATCGATGGGTTCTTTCCCCCACGAATGCTCAACACGTGTCTTGGTTAGTGTTAAAGTGGGACTTGTTTGATCAATCACCATAATGTCGAACGCTAGTTGTGTTTGATTGCCTGATCGATCAGATATTTCACACCACGCTTGATACATACCGATGGTTTCATAATCGACATCTTGATCATCGATAATGATCGTTAATTGACTGGATGTATCGTATTGATCAGTCGCTTGGAAATAAAACTCAAGAGGTTTTTTTGTGAAATCGGTGATGACGACATCGCTTAGCTGGATGACTGTCGGTGGAATACGATCAATAACCCGAATATATCCACGATAGGATGACAGATTTCCAGATGCATCACTAATATCGAGTGAGATAGGATATTCGCCAACGATATTCATCTTCACACTGGTTGATAACTTGATGGTTAATCGCTCCTTGGATGTGTAATTATCGCTGTACTCAAAAAACGTGATCCAAAATGGTTCAACCGAAAAAACGTCGACTTCGAGTGAATCTGTTAACACAATGATCGGTGGAGTGATATCTTGCACACTTACTTTAAGTTCTTTTTGGGTGACATTGTTCGATTCATCCATCACACGATAGATGACAGTATATGTTCCAGGAGTATTTGCATCGATGTCATGTGTGATGATCACATCACTCACGTTTAGCTGATTGAAGTTATCATCAAGAGATACAATGTAACTTTCTAAAAGATCGCGATCGATGTTCTCAAAAAGACTAATCACAGGCATCTTTGTTCGCAATTGAAGGGTTGGAGGATCTAAATCCTTAACTTCGACCATGATGGTTTCTATGATCTGATTGCCGCTTCGATCAGTCACGTTGACAGAAATGGTATAGGTCCCAAGCAGATGATAGTTGACGTGTTGATCATCGATCACAACCACTAGAACAGTATCGACATTGTCTTTCACCGAGAAAAAGGATTGCCACTGCCAGGTTGAATTGACATTGATGATGATAGGTTTTAGGATCGTGATAGATGGTGGCATGAGATCAACCACATGAAACATCGTCTGTCCATGCGTGATATTACCTGATGGATCACTGATACGCACAGACAATGTATAGCGTCCAACACGACTGAGATTCACTCCCGATGTATCAAAGACAATGGTTAAATCTTCATAGGCATAGTAATTATCTGTAACGATGAGATTTTGTTTTAAATCTGGCATCTTCTCACCAACTGAAACTCTCACCTCATCCATCCTGACAATCACTGGTGGTAGTACATCAACAACTGAAAAAGTGATGGGATGAACATCATTAAGATTGTAGTCTGGAAAATAAGCGCGATATTTGATCGTGTAATTTCTGACATGTGCAGTATTCACCGTCGATAAATAGGTCCATTCAACACCATTTCTCTCATAGGTGACTCTGGCACCTACAACCCAATAGCCATCCACATAAAGTCTTGCTTCTGGTTGATTTTTGACGCTTTCTATATCACCAAAAAGCGGAATGACTAAAACATCATTCACCCACTGGACAGTTGTTGTGAGCACAACAAAAAATCGCATGAGATAAACAAAAAAAGACATGCTCTCACCTCTACCTTATGTTAGAGTGAAGCATATCTTTTTACTTGTCATGACTTAATCTAATACAGCTTCGAGTTCTTTTCCTTTTTCTTTGAAGAATTGGTTCTTATAAAGTTCAAAGTAAGCCCCACGCTTGTTGAGTAATTCTTCATGAGATCCCATTTCAATAATTTGTCCCATATCAAGCATGACAATCAAATCACTATTCACAATCGTTGATAAGCGGTGTGCAACAATAAAACTTGTACGATCGGATAATAACTTTTCAGTCGCTTCTTGAATAATGAGTTCAGATTCAGAGTCAATCGACGATGTCGCTTCATCAAGAATCAAGATACGAGGATCTGCAAGAACAGCCCGAGCAAATGAAATCAATTGTTTTTGACCGACAGATAAAAGATTTCCTCCTTCACCTACCGATGTTTCATAACCTTTGTCGAGGTGTTTCACAAAATCATCAACACCTACCATTTTTGCTGCATATATCACTTCTTCATCCGTAGCATCAAGTCTTCCGTAGCGGATATTTTCCATCACGGTTGTTGAGAACAGATGGGGTGTCTGAAGGACATAACCTAATCTCGAGTGTAGCCAATGAATCGAACGTTCACGATAATCGATACCATCAATCAAAATTTGACCTTCTTTAGGTTCATAAAATCGCGATAATAGATTAACAAGTGTTGTTTTACCAGAACCGGTATGACCTACCAATGCGACGCTTTGTCCAGATTTCACTTTCAAATTGAAATGGCTAAGAATAGTTTCGTTATCTTTATAGTAGAAGGTTACATCTTTAAACTCAACATCACCTTTCAGGGGTTCCCAGTTGTCCTTTTGATCGTTAAAGAGATCACCATATTTTTGAATGACTTCTTCTTTATCGAAAAGTTCTGGTTTTGTTTCAATCAATCCCACGATACGTTCTGCAGAGGCTTGGGCATTTTGTAAGTCAGAAAGTGTTCTTGAAATTGCCATCACGGGTTCAAAGAAGTTTGTCGTATAGAACAAAAACATCTGTAAAGTCCCTAATGTTAAGACGGATCCCAAGACATAGATGGATCCTTGAATCATGGTGGTTGTGACTGCAACATAAGCTAACACCAAAACAACCGATGAGAATAACGCTGATGAAATCACAGCTTTTATGGATGCACGCTTTAAGTTGCTTGCAGTTAAACTAAATTCATCATAATTAGAATCTTCAATCGATAAGCTTTTGGTTGTTTTCGCACCTAAAAAGCCTTCGGAGT
>CALKAH010000035.1 GCA_937983315.1 uncultured Acholeplasmataceae bacterium
CACCGAGATCTACACTCTTTCCCTACACGACGCTCTTCCGATCTATATCGGTTCCTGATGCACTGATATTGCCAATCACTTTTCGACCTGTCTTTTTCTCTAATTCCTGGATTAATGCATGAGGAAATCCTGTATCTGTAAACGTTTGGAAAGGTTTTGTAATGTACATGCCCATCATTTCCCAGTGGCCAGTCATCGTATCTTTCCCTAAGGATGCTTCCTGGATTTTTGTGTAAAAAGCTAATGGCTTTTTCACGGGTTGTACATGTTTAATCGGTGCAATATTACCATAGCCTAAAGCTTGAAGATTGGGAATGTGAAGTTCCATCCGTTCAGCAATATGACCTATGGTATTCGATCCTACATCATTGTAATCTTTTGCATCTGGTGCTTCTCCAATACCTAAACTATCCAAAACGATGAGAAATACGCGTTTATATGTCATGATTGTCCTCCTTAGCACGTGGATGTGCGTGTTGATAAATTTCTTTGATTCGTTTTTGACTAATATGTGTATATATTTGAGTTGTTGAGATATCCTCATGTCCAAGTAGCGATTGTAATGTTCTTAAATCCATACCGTTTTCAAGTAAATGTGTCGCAAATGAATGTCTTAACGTATGTGGTGAACACTCGGTTTTTACACCAGCTTCTGATGCTAACTTCTTAAGAAGTTTAAAGAATCCTTGCCGTGACAACCTTTCTCCTTGTTGGTTGAGAAACAAAAACGTTGTTTTTTGTCCATGGAGAAGTTGATCCCTTCCTTTAATAATATAGTTTCTTAACGCGACAACAGAGGGATCAGAGATGGGGACCATCCGTTCTTTTTCACCTTTTCCCTTGACGAGTACATAACCTTGGTTAAGGTGAATATCGCTCATCTCGATATCGAGAAGTTCAGAAACACGCAATCCAGATCCATAGATAAGTTCAAGTAATGCTTGATTTCTTAATCCTAATGGTTTTGTGGTATCGACAATCTCTAAAATAGCCATCACCTCATCCACACTAAGAGATCGGAAGAGCGTCGTGTAGGGAAAGAGTGTAGATCTCGGTGG
>CALKAH010000036.1 GCA_937983315.1 uncultured Acholeplasmataceae bacterium
ATCTTCATCTCTTTTTTCTTGATGAAGTCATGCTATAATGGTCGTGTTTGGAGGATTATCGATGAAGATTCGTGGATTTTTACTGCTTGTTGTCATCTACATCACCTTTATTGCTCTCGGGTTACCCGATGCTCTTTTAGGCTCTGCTTGGAACCTCATTCGAGCAGACTTAAATACATCACTCGAAACACTGGGGATGATGACAGTGACAATTTATATCATGTCTATCTTTTCCACGTTTAATGCACCACGATTATTACGTCTTTTTCAAACCAAATGGATTACATTCATCAGTGTGTTGTTTACAGGAGCAGCACTCATCTCGATCAGCCAAGTCAGTCAATTTTATCAGATGTTATTCTTTGCACTACCTCTTGGAATAGGTGCTGGCGCGATTGATGTTTCGTTAAATCATTATTTAGCATCCCATTATGAAGCCAAACACATGAATTATCTCCATTCATTTTATGGCATTGGTGTCACACTTGGACCATCGGTCATGGCGTATACGCTTAGTCAAAGCCAATGGCGATTAGGTTATATCATCGTTGGATCGATCTTGATTGTTATTGCACTCATCATTTTAGCATCATTTAAGTTATGGCGAAAGGAACACCAAGATGAACGTAACGAAGTCCACAAAAAGATATCTCTCAAAGATATATTAAAAACAAAAGGTGCACTCGAAAGCATCTTCATCTTCTTAATCTATGTTCATTTAGAATCACTTGGTGGCGTATGGATTGCATCTTATTTTTATATCGAAAAAGAAGTTAGTTATGCGGTTGCAGCACTATTCACAACGACGTTTTATCTTGCATTAACCGTAGGAAGACTACTGAGTGGAATCTTGTCTCATCGGTTATCACCGAATCTTTTAGTTCGACTCGGTCAAGGTTTGATGATGATCGCTGGATTGCTGATGTTTTTCAATTGGTCGTGGGTTTATCTTTATTTTGGTATCGTCTTTTTATTTGGATTAGGTGCTGGACCGATCTATCCGAATATGATGTTTATGAATGCTAAAGTATTCGAGAAGAATAAACTCAGTAAAATTATGAGTTTACAGATGGGTATTGGTTATATGGGATTTGGACTCCTCACCCCTCTTGCAGGATTATTTTTTGGGAAAGTATCGATTGTTTATTATCCTCTGTTGATCAGTATCATGTGTGTTATTATGATTGCTATCACGATTCAGTATCGAAAGCATACAGCTCATTTAAGCCTATGATCTGCTTAGTCATGAACATGATATATAAAAAAAGAAAAACCCTTGTGAATTTCACAGGGGTTTTATTGGATCGGTTCTAAGTTACATAAATGGATTAAAAACTTTTTTTGACTAGAATCTTGAATTAATGCAGCATAACCACGATGAATATATAAGATTTCGACATGATTATTCAATGGAATTTCATCGAGTTCTTTGATGGGATAAACGCGCTTTCCTTCTGAAAAACCGATAAAACATTTAGGGATAAGCATTTTTTTATGAAGATATGCTTTCCCCCAAATAAAGAGTGGGATAGGTAAAGATTTATGGAAACGAAGTGGATAGTTTAATTTTTGATCGAGTGAGATGATGCGAAAGCGTTGATTTTTCATGAAACGCTTATAGGTGTCTCGTATACGGAAGATGGTCACCAACCATAA
>CALKAH010000037.1 GCA_937983315.1 uncultured Acholeplasmataceae bacterium
CACCGAGATCTACACTCTTTCCCTACACGACGCTCTTCCGATCTATTCTCTTTTTCAGCAAATTCAAGAAGTCTTGTGTAATGATGATTAGCCATGGGATGATGAAGATCTTCTTCTGCAACATTTGCAATATATATCATGGGTTTCATGGTCAGCAAACTGAAGTTTTTCACTAGTTTAAGTTCTTCATCAGAAAAATGTAACGTACGGGGACTTAAGCCTTGGTCAAGTGCACCTTTGATTTTCATTAAAACATCATATTCTTCCTGAGCTTCCTTGACTTTCGCTTTAGCCTTTTTCTCAAGGCGGGTGATCCGTTTTTCAAGTTGTTCAAGATCAGCTAAACTGAGTTCAATTTGAACCGTTTCAATGTCTCTTAAAGGATCAATCGATCCTTCAACGTGAGTGATGTTTGTATCATCAAAACAGCGAACGACTTGACATATCGCGTCCACTTCACGAATATGAGACAAAAACTGATTGCCTAAGCCTTCACCTTTTGATGCGCCGCGAACAAGACCAGCAATATCGATAAACTCGTAGGCTGTTGGCACAACGCGTTTTGGTTTATATATTTTTTCAAGCACATCAAGGCGTGGATCTTGGACATAAACGATACCGACATTGGGATCAATGGTTGCAAACGGGTAGTTTGCAGCTAATGCTTCCGCTTTCGTGATGGCGTTGAAGAGGGTTGATTTACCCACGTTGGGTAACCCAACAATACCTGCTTTTAACATAATAAGACGTCCTTCCAATAAAAAAGGCGCGAGGCCTTTTTAAAATTTTCCTTTTTTCATCAGCCATGATGGAATGTTTCTCTTTTTACCTTCTGTGGGTTGATTAGAAACATCTTCATCTTCATAGGTCTGATTTTTCAAACCTGAACGCGTCAACTTCATTTGTTCATCCGAGCTCTTATTAAAGATTTCAGATGCCAAATTTTCAATCGTTGAATCTTTTGCCTTCAGTTCATAGCCAGTTGCAATCACCGTGACAATCATTTCATCATCTAAATCTTGATTCACTGTTGTTCCATAGATGATATTGAGATCTCGATCGGTCGCATTTCTAATTTCAGAGAGTGCTTGTTCGGTTTCAAAGAGTGTGATGTTTGTGCCTGATGTGATATTGACAATCGCATCGGTTGCACCATCAATCGATACTTCGAGAAGCTTGGAATGAATGGCTTTGCGTGCAGCCTCAATCGCACGGTTTTCACCTGAAGCAATCCCAATCCCCATCAGTGCTGTTCCTTTGTTTTCCATCACTGTTCGGACATCGGCAAAATCCACATTGATTAATCCAGGAATCGCAATGATTTCTGCAATTCCTTGAACACCTTGACGCAAGACATTATCAGACTCACGGAATGCATCGAGTAATTGTGTGGTTGGACCTGAGATCGCAAGTAATCGTTCATTAGGAATAACAATCAGTGTATCGACATGAGGTTTCAGTTCCTCAAGACCATAAATCGCTGCTTGCATACGAGCAGGACCTTCAAAAGAGAAGGGTTTCGTGACGATACCAATCGTTAGACATCCCATTTCTTTAGCTTTCTTCGCGATGATTGGAGCGGCACCTGTACCCGTTCCACCACCCATACCGGCCGTGATAAAAACCATATCCGCGTTGCGGAGTACTTCTTCGATTTCTTCAATGGATTCTTCTGCAGCTTTTTTGCCAACTTCTTTTTTCGCACCAGCACCCAAACCACGTGTTAAGTACTTCCCAAGTTGTACACGCGTTTCTGCTTTGGACACCTTGAGGACTTGGGCATCTGTATTCATCGCGACAAATTCGACGCCTTTAACGTCGTTTTCGATCATGCGGTTGATCGCATTCCCACCACCGCCACCTACACCAATAACTTTGATGATCGGCTTTTGGTTGAAATTGTCTGATTCGCCAAATACCATAGTATCCCTCCTTGTTGCACTACATCTATTTTACACTAGTTTTTAATGAAATTAAAGAACATTCATCTCGATTTGAAATAATTCGTTTTCTTCTTCATCTCATCTCTAAAATCGAGCAGTCGATCTTCACGAATAGCTTGTCTAATTTCCTGCATTAAATGCTTTAGATAAGCCAAATTTTGGTATGTCACTAAACGCATACCTAGGATTTCCTCACCTTTAAAAAGATGACGAATGTAAGATCTCGTGTATTTTGAGATAGGGGTGATGAGACCTGGATCAAGTGGTTGAAAATCATGTTCATAGGTCTGATTTTTGATCACAAGTTTTCCTTGAGTCGTCAGCGCAGTGCCATGTCGTGCAATACGGGTAGGTAGCACACAGTCGAACATATCAATCCCATGAATGACGTTTTCAACAAGATCATCTGGTGCACCAACACCCATTAAGTAACGCGGTTTATCAAAGGGTAAAATCGGGTTTAAAAAATTTGTGATCTCATACATTTCATGTTTGGTTTCACCTACGGATAATCCGCCAATCGAATATCCGGGGAAATCCATATCGATCAGTTGTTTCGCACAATATTCGCGTATCTCTTTATTGAGTCCACCTTGAACGATACCAAATAAAGCTTGATCGGTTGTCAATGCATGCTTTCCTCGTTTAGCCCAACGGAGTGTGCGATCAACCGATTGCTTCATGTATGCATCGGACTCATAAGGTGGTGGACATTCATCAAAACTCATGATGATATCAGCACCCAATTTTTGTTGAATAGCAATTGAATCTTCGGGTGACATAAAGAGCGCAGAGCCATTTTTATGATGCTTAAAGTGGACACCTTCTTCGGTGATTTTTCGCATATCAGTGAGTGAAAAAACCTGGTAACCACCGCTATCTGTTAAGAGTGCACCATCCCACTGCATGAATCCACGAATACCACCATGTGCTTCAACGATATCTGCACCGGGCTGTAGCCAAAGATGATACGTATTACCAAGAATTAATCCTTCAGATACTTCATGTATTTCTTCAGGGGTTAATGTTTTGACTGTTGCTTGTGTACCAACAGGCATAAAAAAAGGCGTTTCAAAAACTCCATGAGGTGTCGTTAATCGTCCAAGTCGTGCTCCGCTTTGTTTACAGACGTGTAGCACTTCAAATTTTATACTCATTCATCTCATCCTTTACCTTGTAATTATAGCATAAATTTGCTAAAATGATGAAGTATTTCACAAGCTGTACCCTAGGAAACCAGCTTAGTCAATTAAAACAGGGAGATATCAATATGAAAACGTGGACCAACCATGACTTAATCCGGCAGAGTATGCTCGCTGCTATTTACGTTGTTTTAGTGTATATTTTTAGCTTTGCTAGTTTTGGATTAGTGCAATTTAGACTGGCTGAAGTCTTGATGATTTTTATCTTTTTTGATAAAAAAAGCATCGTCGGATTAACCGTCGGATGCTTGATTGCTAATTGGGTTGGTGGAGCGTTAGTGATCGATATTTTTGTTGGATCACTCGCAACACTGATCGGTGGTTATTTGATGTGGTCATTTAAAAAATGGCCAGCATTTGCACTCCTATTTCCGGTTCTATCCAATGGAATTATTGTCGGCCTGATACTGACCTATGCATATGTACTTGCACCACTCTATATTTCCATTCCTTCAGTCATGCTTGGAGAACTTGCTGTCCTCTATATCATTGGATTACCAATCTACCTCGTCTTAAAGAGAAATAAAGGATTCTTGGAGTTTTTCAAATAAAAGATGAAGGCGCACCATGTGGTACGCCTTTTTTGTTATCGCTTAAAGCCTTGGAAAAAGATGGCGATGGTTCCTGGACCAGAATGTGCACCGATGACAGGTCCTACATACCCATACACAATGTCTTTAATTTTGAGTAATTTCTTGAGTTCTTCTCCAACAAGCATCGCTTCATCCAGACAATCGCCATGAGAGATAAAGATGGTTTGCTCAAAGGATGAATCGATGTATTCTTGAGTCAACTCAACCATTTTTGCTAACGCATGTTTACGTCCTCTGATTTTATGAATGGGGACAAGTTTACCTTCATTGGAAACATGAAGGATAGGCTTAACTTTAAGTAGAGTACCTAAGATGTGTGAGGTCACGGATAATCGACCTCCGCGCATCAATGTCCCCAAATCATCCACGGTGAAAAGATGTGTAATCTTCAGTTTGATACTTTCGATATAAGCAGTTAATTGACTGATGGATTTGCCATCCTTTTTTCCTAAAAAAGCATAATAGATCAAAAGACCTAACCCCATGGATGCACCTTTCGAATCGATGGTGATGATCTTGCGATCTGGATAAACTTGTTGAAGTTCTTTTGCAGCTAAATGCGCTGAATTGTAAGTGCCTGATAAAGCTGATGAGAAACCAATGTATAGGACATCTTTCCCATCTCTGAGTAGTGGTTCAAAAGCTTCCATGAATTGACCGATGCCCACCATGGATGTTTTTGCAATCGTTTTTTCTCTTAAACGTTCATAAAAAGCATGAAAAGAAATATCGCGTTCATCGGGATAATTGAAGTATGTTTTCCCTTCCATTTCGACCGATAATGGGAGAACATGAATTCCCATTTCATTGATTTGTTGTTGAGTTAAATCACTACATGAATCTGTCATTATCACATAATCTGTTTGTTGTTTTTGTTGCATAAATGTAATCCTCCTCATGAGTTTGTTTACACTTTCATTATAAATTGACTTGTGTCATTTATAACTCTACCGAGAAAAAAGATGTTCCTACTTTTAAAAATCAGTCAGTAGAGTTTACAAAAATCGACTCTACTGACAGTAGAATGGCTTGGATTTTGGATAAAAAGTGGTATAATGAGGTCATGGAAGAAAGAAAATTACATTTTACTGAAAACTTAACACGTTTACGTAAGCAACATGGCTATACCCAACAAGCATTAGCTGAACAGTTAAACTATAGCGATAAAGCTGTTTCAAAATGGGAACGTGGTGAAGCATTACCTGATGTTCAAACGATTGCAGAAATTGCAAATCTTTTCCATTTATCCATTGATGAACTCATCTTTCACGAACCTGAGAGTATTGAAAAGATCTCCAAGCAACGTGAACAAAAACCTTATTTAATCAAACTATCTTTTCTGATTGTATCGACTGTTTGGTTGCTTGCAATCTTCACTTTTGTTGTTCTATTTCTTATCTTATCGGATCGATCGATGGTGTGGATAACCTTTATTGCAGCACTCCCTGCATCGATGATTGTCTTTTTGGTTTTTGCGATTTTATCCAAACGCAAATTACTTGTTCTATTCTTTGTTGGATGTCTTACGTTATCCATTAGTCTTCTTGCATTTCTGATTATTCAGCATCCTTATGACTGGTTACTCTTCTTACTACCAATTCCCATTTTATCCGTTGTAGGATTTGCCCTTCCTTATCGAAAATAAGACCCAAGTCGTTCACTTGAGTCTTTTTTTATCGTTTGATATTGATTTTGCGGTGTGCAATCGCCATCGGAATATTAATCAGTTGATCTTTCTTAATGGCAATCCATGATTCATGTTGACCTTTTTTAATAGATGCATGATGAATTTCCATATACCAAATCTGATGACTAAATACATGCTTTTCACGATGGAAATCTTCATCAACAGAGATGATAACCCCTTCATCAAAAAGCATATCTTCGATGTGCCTAATGCTTTCTATCTCATATTGAGGATACTCATACATGCCTTTAAGAAGTTCCTCATCGCGTTTTCTTAAATAATAATAGTCGTTATCCTCAATAATCAATGTGATGTAATGTTTGGACCGTGGTTCATTAAGTTTGGTCAAATAGGGTAACTCATGTTGTATTCCTTCAGAAAATGCAACACAATGTTCACTTATCGGACACATTTCACAACGAGGATTTTTTGGTTTACAGATGGTTGCTCCAAGCTCCATCATCGCTTGAGTGTAGATTTCTGGTGTTGCTGATTCAATCCATGTTTGATTGATATGATCAAGTCTTTTTCGATTTTTTTGTTGACGCATATCAGAGTCGTCACCCAAATATCTCGAAATCACACGAATCACGTTTCCATCAAGTGCACTGTATGGTTTATTATATGCAATCGACATAATCGCCCCTGCTGTATAATCTCCGATTCCTGGTAATGCACGAATTGCATCATACGTCTCTGGAAAACGACCTTGATAGTCTTCTTTCATGATTTTAGCTGCGTGATGCATCAAACGAAAACGTCTATAATATCCGAGTCCTTCAACCTCTTTCATTAACGTTTCTTCTTCTGTGTTTGCCAAATCAATGATCGAAGGAAAATGGTTGATAAAACGTTCAAAATAAGGTAACACCGTCTCAACTTGGGTTTGTTGAAGCATCACTTCACTAATCCAAATATAATACGGATTTTTTGTTTCACGAAAGGCGAGTTTTCGATGATGTTCTTTATACCATGCTTCGAGTTTGTGGATATTCATTCAATCACCGCTTCACGTACACCGCAGTGCTCGATGATATCATCAAATCGTGTGAGTGCTGACATGACAACGCCATGACAAACCACAATGATTTTTTGATGGTGTGTGTACTTTTTGATTGCTTGCATCACACGCGTTTGTAAATCAGGATAGGTTTCCCATGGGTATTTCCGATCTGGATAAAATAGTCCCTTATGTTTAACGTATTCTTCAAATGCTTGTGGAATGTCAAAATCTAACTTGAACGTTGTATCTGGCATCCATTCATGCAAATCTGTTTCAACGGTTAGTGGAATTTGAGTTATCCGAGAAATAATCGCAGCGGTTTGAAGTGCACGTGTATATGGTGAAGAGATAATGAGTGTTGCACCTGCTAAAATAGGGTCTTTTGCTCGCAATTCTGCTTGTCTTTCTCCACGTTCGGTTAATTTGCCTAAATCATACCCCATACCAAGAAAACCACGCATTTGAACTTCATCGTAACGAGGTTCACCATGGCGTATTAAAATGAGATGTGTTGACATGTGATCACCCTTTCAACCTCATTATAGCATAAATCAATAGGGCACTTTGATTTCACATAATCACCCAATATGCTATAATTTTTGTGGTTAGGAGGTAGACTATGTCACACTTTACAACACGTCGTTCCATTAGAAAATACGACATCAACTATAAGATTTCAAGAGAAGAAATGAATGCTATGCTTGAAGAAGCAACTCGTGCTCCTTCTTCTATGAATATGCAACCTTGGCGCTTTGTTATTGTTGAAACAAAAGAGGGAAAAGAAAAACTAAGACCGATCCTCTATGGTAATCTTCAGCAACTCGAAACATCATCTGCGATGATCTGTATTTTCACTGATCTAATGAAATTTGAATATGCAGAAAAAATCTTTAACAAGGCCGTTGAGCAGGGACTGATGCCTGAAGAAGTTAGAGAAAAACAACTGAGAAATATTGCCAATATGATTCCTTCACTTTCTGAGGAAAGCCTTGAAAAAGGAGGTCTCATTGACTCTGGTTTAGCAGCGATGCAATTGATGCTCGTTGCGAAAGAACACGGTTATGATACTTGCCCCATCGGTGGTTTTAGACACGATCAAATCGCCCAAGCATGTGGTATTGACCCCAAACGATATAAACCTGTTTTCATCTTGTCGATAGGAAAAGCAGTTGAACCTGGTTATCCATCGGTTCGACTTGATCTCGATGATATTACAACATGGCTCTAAATTAGCCATGTTTTTTTACCTTAATTTCCCTTAATGATTGGCATCACATCAAAAAGTCGTTATAATAAAACCATAAAATGTAAACATTTTAGCACTATTTTGAAAGGAGACATGACATGCTCTACAAAAAAGACTTAAAATTCTTACTACAAGAAGGTCTTGCAACAGGTGCAGATTTCGCAGAAATCTTTCTTGAAGACACCAAATCATCCGTCATTCGAATCACATCAGGTGAGGTGACACAGATTGATCGTGGTAACACCTTTGGTGCAGGTGTTCGATTGATCAAAGGTATTGATGAAGTTTATGGTTACACGAACCAGGTTTCAGTTGAAGATTTAAAAACATTGGTCTTCAATTTGCGTGCATCATTTCAATCTGAACCAGTCAACAAGGTGAAACCTTTCAAAAAACCACAACCCATCAAATCAATCATCACAAAACCGATGGATAGTGTTCCTGTTTCAGAAAAAGCAAGTAAACTACAACATTTATCACGCATCATGAAATCTCATGATCCCCGTATTGTTCAAGCGATGTGTCAACTTATAGAAACTGAACAAAAAATATTAGTTGTTAATTCAGAAGGTGTTTATCAGGATGATTTACGTGCCCATACCCGCGTCTTTTTAAGTGCAGTTGCTCAAGAAAATGGCAACATGCAACAGGCATATGAAGGTCCTGGTCGTTCGATGGGTGTTGAATTTCTCGATACACTTGATTTTGAAAAGCTTGCTAAGGACGTAGCAACAAGTGCAATTACTTTACTTTCCGCAGAAGATATGGTTCCTCAGACGATGCCCGTTGTGCTTCACAATGGTTTTGGTGGTGTTATCTTCCATGAAGCTTGTGGACACCCACTTGAAGCGACTGCTGTCGCCAAAGGATTATCTCCTTTTGCGGGTAAACTCGGTGAAAAGATCGGTTCAGATATTGTGACGGCGTATGATGATGGTTATGTCGATGGTGCATGGGGAAGTGCTTCATTTGATGATGAAGGAAAACCAACACAAAAGAATTTACTCATCGAAAACGGAATTCTCAAAGGCTATTTAATAGACTATCGCAATGCACGTAAAATGAACATGGATCCTACCGGATCTGCAAGACGTCAATCCTATAAATTTTCTCCAACTTCTCGCATGAATACAACCTATATCGCACCAGGTAAAGACAAGTTTGAAGATATCATCAAAGATACTCCATACGGTCTATTCGCGAAGAAACTGGGTGGTGGAACCGTTGTTCCTGCAACAGGTGAGTTCAACTTTGCTGTTCAGGAAGGCTACATGATTGAAAACGGGAAACTCACACGACCCGTACGTGGAGCTATGCTGATTGGTCATGGAAAAGATGTCTTATTTAAGATCGATCGCGTCGCTGATAACTTAGAACTCGGTCAAGGGATGTGTGGTTCAATCTCAGGATCGATTCCCGTCGATGTCGGTCAACCAACCATTCGCGTATCATCAATGACCGTCGGTGGTGCAGGAGGTAGAAAATAATGTATCAACAATGGATTGAATTAGGAAAGAAAAAAGGAATCAGTGATCTTGAAGTATTTGCTGTTCGAAACAAGTCACTATCACTATCTGTCTATCAAGGTAAACTAGATTCACACGTCCAAAGTGATGTCGAACAGATTACACTTCGTGGTATTTATCAAGGCAAACTATCAACAATTCGTTTTGAAAACCATGCGAAACAAAATGTCGATCATCTCTTAAATAAACTGATTGAAAATGCTTCTGCACTCACCGTTGTCGAACCTGCCATTATTTTTGAAGGTTCACCGTCCTATCCAGAAGTTAAAGAAGAACGTTTTGATTTTTCTAAGATTGCCGTGATTCAAAAGATTCAGCTTTTACAAGATTTAGAAAAGTATATCTTAGCCAATGAAAAAGTGACTCAAGTTCAAAATGCATCCTATCAGGAAGTTGATACACAAACAACTCTCACCAATTCAAAAGGACTTCACCTTGTAAAACGTAATACATATGCCTATGCATACGCTATTGGTGTATTTAAGCAAGATGATGATATTAAAACAGCCTATGATGTTAAGTTAGTCAAAGATTTCAACGAATTTAACGCAAAAGCAATGGCAGATGAGACGATTCGCCAAGGTCTATTGAAATTGGGTGGTCGCTCTATCCCTACAGGATCATACCCCATTGTCTTCTCAAATGAACAATTTGCTGATCTTTTAAGTGCATTTACATCGATTTTCTCAGGTGAAGCAAGTTATCGCAATCTGACAGCACTCAAGGATAAAGTGGGTCAACAAGTCTTTGGTGAAAACATTCACTTAATCGATGATCCTCTTCACCCACAATCACACTTCAAGATTCCATTTGATGATGAAGGTGTTGCATGTCAAAAACGTGCAGTCGTCGAAAAAGGTGTCTTCAAAGGATTTAACCACAATTTAAAGACTGCAGCTATCTTTAAAGAACAGCCTACCGGTAATGGATTTAATGGAGGGATATCTCCAACTAATCTCTATCTTGAACCCACATCAACATCATTTGATGATCTGATTAAACCGATTCAAGATGGGGTTTATATCACCGATCTAGTTGGTTTACATGCTGGTGTCAAAGCGGTATCTGGTGATTTCAGTTTACAAGCAAGCGGACTAAAGATCATCAATGGAAAACTTGACCACGCGGTTAAAATGATTGTTGTTTCTGGAAATTTCTTTGACATGATGAAACGTGTTAAAGGCATTGCATCTGATTTGAAATTCCAACTCTCAGGTATAGGAAGTCCCAGTGTTTATATCGAACACTTGATGATTGGTGGCGAAGCTTAAAAAGTAAAAGGGAAACGCCGTTTCCCTTTTTTGTATGTTTTTTGATTAGATATCGTATTGTGATAAGATTTGTGCGGGTGTTTTTCTCAGTAGTAAAAGAATCGGTAGCATTCCACCCAAGATGTTGATGCCATAGACAACTAAAATACCCACTAAAACCGATAAGGGTGTCACCAAGAAGAGTCTAAATAGACCAATCAGTGTATCACTCGCCAAGATCAGTGCATAAGATGATACAGCAAACCCGATCAAGGATGTAATCGTTGATAGTATTAGAACTTCAATCAAGAATGAAATCATCAACTCTGATTTTTTCATGCCTAATGCACGATAAACAGCAATCTCATAAATCCGTGAAACCATGGATGAATGCATCACAAAATAAAATCCAAGGAGAGCAAATCCGATGACTACAAGAGCAACAACTGACATCGTAATCCGAAGTTCGACTGTATTTTGTTGAAAATTGAGCTTGAGTTGTTCAATTTCATCGTAAACATCCGTCACGGATGCTTCTTCTAGTTTTTCGATAAGATCTTTAGGATTTGGGGTATAGACATAATATGTTTCTCGGCGAGCAAAACGTAAACGCTCGACGGTTGAGTCCGATGCGATTGCTTCGAGTTCAGTTGATAAAAATACGCCAGCAATTTCATAATTAAATCCTACAGGTGTTATGGGGAATGTCACTTGATCTGCAGTTTGACCTGTTAGATTAAAGAATAATATTGTCGATACGGCGACTTGATTACCCGTTGGTGTTGCACCATGGATGATCTCGTAATTGTTTAACATCATTCGTCCATAAAGCTTAATCATGCCGGTTGGGTCAAGATAGGTTGTGTGATAAGCATTCATCAGAGCACGTGAAGTATAAGCAACACGGATATCACTTTCAACAATACCCGTTAACTTCATCGGAATACCCGCAATTTGGAACTGCTCAGACATCAGATGCTCGAATGTCCATATGCCATATTCTGCACCAACACC